>NZ_NIQC01000004.1 GCF_002216005.1 Natranaerobius trueperi | reverse complement strand
ATATTTGATTTCTAGCCCGGTGAAAATAGCGGAGGGGATACACCTGTTACCATGCCGAACACAGCAGTTAAGCCCTCCTGCGCCTATGGTACTGGGAGCGAAAGCTCCTGGGAGAGTAGGTCTTCGCCGGGCTTTTTTTGTGTTTAAAAATGTTAGTTGTGTTCATATTACAATAATTATATCATAACATTATTGACAAAAATGAAAGTAACTGGTAATCTATGTTAGTAGAGAGAAATTCTAAAATCAAATAAATGTCGAAAACACATGAAAAATGTAAGTACACTACTAAACAAATAGGGGGTCTATTATGGGTAGTGGTTTTTTTACTTTTCAGGGATTTTTAGATTATATTAGTACTAGAGAAGATATGATCATGCAAGCCTTTATAGAGCATAGTCAACTCATTTTGATAACTGGTTTTTTAGCAATTACAATAGGGATTTTTCTAGGGTTATTAGCAACATACTATAAAACATTGGCTAACTTTATATTGTTGTTAAGTCAGATACTGATGACCATTCCTAGCTTTGCAATGATTGGTCTATTGTTACCTTTATTTGGTATAGGAACTTCAACTGCAGTCTTAGCATTAGTTTTATATTCATTATTACCTATAGTACGGAATACGTATATTGGTATAAAAGAGTTGGATTTGGACGTACTAGAAGCTGCTCGAGGAATGGGAATGTCAGAAGTAAAAATTTTATTAAAAGTCAAAATACCTTTGGCACTTCCAGTTATGATTGCAGGTATTAGAACTGCGATTGTTATGGTAGTTGGTATAGCTGCAATTGCTAGTTTAGTGGGTGTTGGAGGTTTTGGTGACTTTATTTTTCGTGGTATAGCAAGGAGCAGTTCAAACATGATTTTAACAGGAGCTTTAGGTGTTAGCATTTTAGCTATTACAATAGATATTGTATTAGGTCGGTTAGAACAATATCTATTAACTAAGCAATGTTAAATTGGGGGGATATTATGATAGAATTTAGGAATGTTACTAAGTATTTCCCGAGATCAACAGAACCAGCTGTTAATAATTTGACTTTGAATATACCTAAAGGACAACTGACTGTCTTGGTCGGTCCTTCAGGTTGTGGAAAAACCACAACTATGAAAATGGTTAATAGAATATGTGAAGTTACAGAAGGAACAATTTATGTAGATGGAAATGATATATATAAAATGGACTCTATACAACTGAGACTAAATATCGGATATGTCATTCAAGAAATAGGTCTATTTCCACATATGACTATAAAAGATAATGTTGCCACCGTATTGTACGAAAAAAAATGGCCTAAAGATAAAATTAATGAGCGTGTGGATCAACTATTGAATTTAATGAGCTTAGACCCAGAAGTATACAAAGACAGAAAGCCTTCAAGTCTAAGTGGAGGACAAAGACAGCGAGTTGGTGTTGCAAGAGCTATGGCTTCTAATCCACCTATAATGTTGATGGATGAACCTTTTGCTGCAGTGGATCCCATAACAAGAGAAAGACTACAAAATGAATTTTTAGAGTTACAAAATAAAATGAAGAAAACAATTATTTTTGTAACTCATGATATAAATGAAGCTATTAAAATGGGTGATAAAATTGCAGTTATGAAAGAAGGCGAAATCATACAATATGATACTCCAAAAAAATTACTTCAGTCCCCGAAAACAGAATTTGTTCGAAACTTAGTAGGAAGTAATCCCTCAATAAAAAGTTTATCTCTTATAAAAGCTAGAGATATTGATTTTAAAATTGCCCCAACTATTCAGTTCAAAAATAAGGTTAGTGAAGTTAAGGAGAAATTAGAAAATAATGATCTAAACATAGCAGTAGTTAAAGAACATGAACAAGTATGTGGATTTATAAGTAATTTAGATGTTTTAAATTTTGAAAACAGTGCTGTAGAAGAAATTTATAGAAAATATCCGTGTTTAATAAAAGATGATGATAGTCTTAGTAAAGTATTATCAATAATGTTAGACTACAACATTTACCATGTTGCAGTTGTAGATTATCAGAATAAGTTTAGTGGGGTTATAACAATTCAAGATATATTTAGGGCGGTGGGCTCTAATGAATCTTAATAATGAACCAAGAAAACAAAGTGAAATCGAATATAGAACAAAAAGATTAAAAATTTCACATAAGCTTAAAATTTTTATCATAAAGTATTTTAGCTATTTAAAAAAGTATTCTTTTATAATATTACCGGTTATATACTTACTTCTTGGTAGTGGTGCAATAATTTATAATGTACAAAATCCAGTAGATAGTCTTACAGAAACTTGGTTAGACTATAGTACTGTTTTTGAATCATTGATTAGACATATTAGATTAGTAGGTTTTGCATCTGTGGGAGCTGTACTGACAAGTGTTCCTCTAGGTATCTTAATAACAAGACCTAAATTTCGCTGGTTAACGCCATTAGTAGATAATACAATAAATATAGCTCAAACAGTACCAAGTATAGCCATTCTTGGTCTTTTTTATACAATTTTAGGAATAGGTGAGACAACCGCATTGTTTGCACTTTGGTTATATTCCTTACTCCCTATCTTGAGAAATACTTCAATAGGGATTCAAGGAATTGCCCCCGACATAATTGAGTCTGCAAGGGGAATGGGTATGACTTCTTGTAGAATTTTTACCAAAGTTGAATTCCCTTTAGCTCTACCTGTAATAATGGCTGGAATTAGAACAACTGTTGTGATTTGTACTGGTGCTGCTACATTAGCTACTTTTATTGGTGGAGGTGGTCTTGGAGATATCATTAGTGCAGGTTTAAACTTAGACCGGTATCAATTAGTTTATTTAGGAGCCACTCTATCAGCCTTATTTGCATTGCTTCTAGATAATGTTTTGGGTACATTAGAACAAGCATTAAAAAGATAAAGCTTGTTTGTATTAACAACTTTAAAGGAGGAGTTAACCTTGAAGCTTTTAGTATCACTTTGTTTGGTTGTAAGTCTAACATTAGTAACTGTGGGGTGTGGAGAAGAAGCAGGTACAGGTGAAGAAAGTGATGTGATAGCTGTAGGGTCGAAAGAATTTACTGAACAATTAATTCTAGGTCAGTTAACCGTAAAGTTATTAGAAGAACATGGATATGATGTGATCGATAATACTGGATTAGAAGGAACAAGTGTAGTGCGAGAGGCACTTTTAACTGAAGATGTAGATGTTAAGTGGGAGTATACAGGGACTGCATTAATTACTCATTTAGGCTATGATGAAGCTATTACAGATAGTGAACAGTGTTACGAAGTTGTAAAAGAAGAAGATCTAAAAGAAAATGGTGTAGTTTGGCTTGATTATGCTCAATTAGATAACACTTACACTTTAATGATGAGTGAAGAAAAAGCACAACAAGTTGAGATAGAAACAATAAGTGATTTAGCAGAAGCTATAAATAATAATGAAGATTCACCTGCAGGTGATGAATGGACCTTAGCAACAAACCAAGAGTACTATACTAGAGATGATGGAATGCAAGGAGTCGAAGAAACTTATGGATTTCAATTTGATAATGCTGAACAAATGTCACCAGGTATAATTTATGGAGTTTTAAGAGATGGTGAATTACCTGTAGGTATGGGATTTATGACAGATGGTCGGATTGAAGGTTATAATTTAGTAACCTTAGAAGATGATAAGGATTTTCACCCAGCTTATAATGCGGCTCCTAACATTAGAGAAGAAGTATTTGAAGAACATCCTGAACTTGAAGAAATATTAGGTAAATTGAGTGAATTATTAGACAATGAAACTATGCAACTTTTAAATGCGAAAGTAGATATTGAAGAGTATCAACCTGAGACAGTAGCGGAAAAGTTTTTACAAGAAGAAGGGTTAGTTTCCAAATAAGATAGATATAAAAACAAGAGGCCCTAATTTTTTTATGGGTCTCTCTTTACTTTTTCTAAAAAATTCAGTAAAATTTAAGATAGAAAATAATACGTTGTGAGATGTACCTTCAGGGTAGGGTGAGATTCCCGACCGGCGGTAGAGCCCGCGAACTCTTCAAATGAAGGGTTGATCCGGTGTAATTCCGGAGCCGACAGTTAAAGTCTGGATGGGAGAAGGTAATTTTTCATACAATATAGGCGAAGTCTATATTGTATAGAAATTAAACTTCCCTGGAGGCAAAGGGAAGTTTTTTATTTTTAATTTGAATTAGGTAGGTGGTTAAGTGGTTACTTGGACAAATGAAGAATATACTTATATGGATCGAGCTTTACATTTAGCACTAAATGGCTGGGGCAGAACAAATCCTAACCCTTTAGTAGGGGCAGTTGTTTATAAGGATGGTAAGATAATCTCTGAAGGTTATCATGAAAAAGTGGGTGGGCCTCATGCTGAAGTTAACGCCCTTGAAGAAGCTGGGAAACTTGCTGCTGGAGCTACAATGTATGTAACACTCGAACCTTGTTGTCATTATGGTAAAACACCACCATGTGTAAATAAAATTATAGAATATGAGATAAAAAAAGTAGTAATAGCAGCCCTTGATCCTAATAAAGAGGTTGCAGGTAAGGGAGTTGAAATTCTTAGACAGGCAGGGATAGAAGTTGAAGTAGGACTTAAGGAAAAAGAAGCTAAGATCCAAAATGAAATCTTTCGAAAATATATAGTAACAAGTAAGCCTTTCGTTATTTCAAAATGGGGCATGAGCCTTGATGGGAAGATAGCAACACGTACGGGCGATTCTAAGTGGATAACATCAAAACAGGCCAGGTTAGATACTCACAGAATCAGAGCAAGAGTAGCAGGTATTCTTGTAGGTATAGGCACAGTATTAGAGGATGATCCTTCACTTACATGCCGACATCCAGAATATTCTGATCATGATCCTATTAGAATTATTGTAGATACGACCCTTAAGATACCACTAGACTCTAAGATTATGAGAACAGCTAATTCAGTGCACACTATAGTTGCTACTCTAGATAAAAACAAAACAAATAAAAAGGTAGAAGAAATAAAAAGCCAAGGTGGGGAATTGTTGTTTATATCTGCAGACTTACAAGGGAAAGTTAATCTAAACGAACTTTTAGAAAGTTTAGGAAAACAAGGTATAGATAGTATATTGGTTGAAGGTGGAGAAACAATTCATGGAACGATGATAGATTTGAAGTTAGTTGATAAGTTTATAACATATATGGGGAATGTAATAATAGGTGGGAAAAAAGCGCCAGTACCAGTAGGTGGGAAAGGTTACGAAACACTGAATAATAGTATTGAAACTAAAGATATGTCAGTTGAAGTGTTACAGGATACAGTGAAAGTGAGTTCGTATCCCACCGAAGAAAAGGACGGTGATTAAATGTTTACAGGCATAGTTGAAGAAGTAGGGAAAATAAAGTCTGTATCTCAGGAAAAAGACTCAATTAAACTTACAATATCTGCAAATATTATCTTAGACGATGTTAAGCTAGGAGACAGTATCTCAACAAATGGAGTGTGTCTAACTGTAACTAGAGTAGGAAAAGATTTCTTTGTAGCTGATGTAATGCCAGAAACTATTCGTAGAAGTAATTTACGTTATGCTAAACCAAATACGCCTGTTAATTTAGAACGAGCTATGAGACTTGCTGATCGATTAGGTGGTCATATCGTATCTGGCCATGTTGATGGGTTAGCTAAGATTGTTGGACGAAAAATGGAAGGTAATGCGGAGGTTTTTAGCTTTCAGATAGTAGAGCAAGTAGAGTCTAATATTGATAAATATATTATCGAGAAAGGTTCTATAGCTGTAGATGGTATAAGTTTAACAGTTGTTAATTGTAGCGGAAGTGACTTTTCAGTTAGTATTATACCACATTCTAAAGAAAACACTGTGTTAGCAGTTAAAGATAAAGGCGATTATGTAAATGTTGAAACTGACATTATTGGTAAATATGTAGAAAAAATGTTAATAGGCAAAGATGATAACAAAGAACCTAATAACGATGAAGTTTCTACAAGAGTCTCTCCTCAACTAGATATGAGTAGATTACGAGAGTTAGGTTATTAAATATTAGGGAGGAATAAATATGGCTTTAAATACAATTCATGAAGCTTTAGAAGATTTGAAGAATGGAAAGATGGTAATAGTTGTAGATGATGAAGATAGGGAAAATGAAGGTGATCTTGTAATCCCGGCAGATAAAGCTACACCGGAAGCAGTTAATTTTATGGCTAAATACGGTCGAGGATTAATATGTATGCCAATGAAAAATGAAAGAATTGATGAACTAGAAATTCCCTTAATGGTAGAAAATAATACAGATGATATGGGTACAGCTTTTACAGTATCAGTTGATGCTAAAGAGTGTCATACAGGAATTTCGGCATATGAGAGATCCCTAACTATATCTAAATTAATAGACCCTAATACGAGACCAGAGGACTTAACACGTCCTGGCCATATTTTTCCTTTAGCCGCTAAGTCTGGTGGTGTTTTAAAACGTGCTGGTCATACTGAAGCTGCTATAGATTTAGCATACCTATCTGGATCATATCCAGCAGGTGTAATATGTGAGATTATGTCAGATGACGGAACTATGGCTAGATTACCTGAATTAGAAGAATTTGCACAGGAACACGATCTAAAAATTATCTCTATTGCAGATTTGATATCATACAGAAGACAATCAGAAAAGTTAGTTGAAAAAGTTGCAGATGTAAATTTACCATCAAGATATGGACAATTCAAAGGTAAATTATATCAAGACACGGTTACTAGAGAACATCATTTAGCGATTGTTAAAGGTGATCTTCATAAAACAGATGAACCTGTTATTGTAAGAGTACATTCTGAATGTCTTACAGGGGATGTATTAGGGTCAATGCGTTGTGATTGTGGTGATCAATTAGCAACAGCTTTAAGAAAAATAGAAGAAGAAGGTGTAGGGGTTGTTCTATACATGCGTCAAGAAGGACGAGGTATAGGACTTGCTAATAAATTAAAGGCTTATGAACTTCAGGATCAAGGAAAAGATACAGTAGAGGCAAATGAGTTATTAGGTTTTCCAGCAGATCTAAGAGATTATGGTATAGGGGCACAAATGCTTAAAGAACTAGGACTCAAGAAGATAAGCTTATTAACAAATAATCCTAAAAAAATCATTGGGTTGAAAGGATATGGACTAGAAGTAGAAAAAAGAATGTCCTTAGAGCCTGAAGTAAACCCTCATAATGAGTGTTACTTAAAAACCAAGCAAGAAAAGTTAGGTCATATGTTAGAAATTAAAGAAAATAGGGAGGATGATTAATATGGTTAAAACTTATGAAGGTCAACTACTAGCAGAAGGTTTGAAGTTTGGTATTGTAGTTTCAAGGTTCAATGAATTAATAACAAACAAACTTTTAGGGGGAGCTCTTGATTCTATTAAAAGACATGGCGGAAGCGAAGATAATATAGAGGTGATTTGGGTACCTGGTAGCTTTGAAATTCCAGGAGCAACTAAAAAAACTGTAGAGTCAGGGAAATATGATGCGGTGATCTCATTAGGTGCAGTAATTAGAGGTGATACTCCCCACTTTGATTATGTTTCAAGTGAAGTGAGTAAAGGGGTAGCAAAAGTTGGTATAGAAAGTTCTACACCAGTTATTTTTGGTATCTTAACAACAGATACGATTGAACAGGCTATTGAACGTGCTGGGACAAAAGCTGGTAACAAAGGGTATGAAGCTGCAAACTCTGCAATTGAAATGGCAAACCTGTATAATCAGTTATCTAAATAAATCGTACCCCTTTAGGAAGATTATAGATCGCCTAAAGGGGATTTTTTATGTTTGATAATATCAACACCTGTCTTCTGCCTTTATAATAAAGTATTGGTCTTTCACACTGTGAGTGAGTTTATATAACTTAGACTTATGCTTGTACAGCAGTTATATGGAAAAATTAATAAAAAGTTAAGAAAGTGTTAAGGTTTGTACATTATTTTGTTAAAATACATTGTACGGTTTTTTGAATATAGATACGGGAGGTCTTTAAAATGTTGAACGAAACAATCAGGGTTGCAGGAGTTATACCTGAATGTGTAGTTAATGCACCGGGTGGTATAAGTTATGTTATTTTTGCTCAAGGTTGTAAGCATAATTGTCCTGGTTGTCATAATCCAGAGACTCATGATTTTAATGGTGGCCGTGAGTGGAAAGTAAAAGATTTATTAATAGATATAGAAAAATATCCATTATCTAATATAGTAGCCTTTACCGGAGGGGACGCTTTTTTTCAACCAAATAGTTTTTATGAACTAGCTAAAAAATTAAAAGAAAAGCAGTATACATTAGTAGCATATTCTGGATTTTATTTTGAAGAATTAATTAAAGATGGAGCTAGGAAAAAACTCCTCTATGAGATAGACATTTTGATCGATGGTCCTTTTTTACAAAAACAGAAGGATAGGAACTTAAACTATAGAGGATCCCGCAATCAACGGATTTTAGATGTCAAGAAGAGTATAGAAGAAAATCAAGCCGTAATAATGAAGAAATATTATGAAAGTATGAAATGAATTAATGAGACAAAAGTTTGAAGGTTTTTTGAAAAGAGAAAGTGTGATTTCATTATGGTACAATTATTCAGTATCAAGAAAATTATATAATTTAATTATAATTATATATAGGGAGAGGTGTAATTATGGAAAAGAAAGATGTGGCCTTGGTGACAGAACCTTCTAAAATGCCATCTAAAGTAGTTAAAAGGGATGGAAGAGAACAACCTTTTGACCCTTCTAAAATAACACATGCAATAAAAAAAGCTTTCTCAGCTGTAGATAAGGACAACCATTCACTGGCTTTGTCACTTACATACCGTGTGCTTAATAAGCTAGCGGAAAAGGGAGTAGACAAGCCTACAGTTCCAAGAGTACAAAGAGAAGTTGAAAACACTCTTATGGAAGCTGGACATTATGAAGTAGCACGATCTTATGTTATCTATCGTAATGATCGAGATAGAATTAGAGAAGCTGATACGAAGTTAATGAAAGAGTTAATAAATGTCTTAGAGACTAAAGATCAAGAAAACGCAAATGTTAATGGTGATGCACCTATGGGAAAAATGTTAAAGGGTGGATCAGAAGCGATGAAAGAAGTATATTTTAACCACTTTGCTAAAGAAGAACATGCACATGCCCATAGAGAAGGGTATATTCATGTCCATGATGCAGATTTTGCAGCTATTGGAACAACTACTTGTTTACAGATTCCATTAGATAGATTGTTGGAAAAAGGTTTTAATACAGGTCATGGTTGGATTACTACACCTAATTCTATAGAGTCGGCAGCATCTCTTAGTTGTATAATTTTTCAATCTAACCAAAATGATCATCATGGGGGGCAATCTTTTGCTACTTTTGATTCATCATTAGCTCCTTATGTGAGAGTAACTCTTGATAAGGTTAAAAAAGAATTAGTTGAATATGGGGTAGAGGAAAATCTTGAAGAGAAAGCGTGGAAGCAGGTGCGTAAAAGAACCTACCAAGCAATGCAAATTTTTGTGTTTAACTTGAATACTATGCATAGCCGGGCAGGTGCTCAAGTACCTTTTACTTCTATCAATTTTGGCTTAGATACAACCCCTGAAGGGCGACTAGTAACTGAAATGCTATTAAAAGTGTATAAAAAAGGTTTAGGTAAGGGAGAAACCCCGATATTTCCAAACCTAATCTTTTCTCTTGCACAAGGTGTTAATAAACAACCTGAAGATCCTAACTATGATTTGCGTCGCCTTGCTCATGAAGTATCATGCGAGAGATTATTTCCTAATTATTCTAACCAAGATGCATCCTATAACGCACCATTTTATTATAGAGAAGAAGATCCACAAGTAGTAGCTTATATGGGGTGTAGGACTAGAGTGATTTCTAATAGACGGGGAGAAGAAGTTACTGAAGGTAGAGGAAACTTATCTTTTACTTCTATAAACTTACCAAGAGTAGCTTTAGAAACAAGAGAGATAGATTCCTTCTATAGTCAGTTAAAAGAAACAGTTCAACTAGTAGTTGAACAACTTTACGATAGATTTAAAATTCAAAAGAACAAAAAAGTTAAAGAGTTTCCATTTTTAATGGGTCAAAGTTTATATCTAGATAGTGATAAATTAAGTTCTGAAGATACCCTTGAAGAAGCATTGAAACATGGAACATTATCAATAGGTTTTATTGGACTAGCAGAAGCTCTAAAGGTGCTTACTGGTAAGCATCATGGTGAATCAGAAGAATCTTTTGATTTAGGTCTAGAGATAATCAAATATATGGATGGTTTATGTAAAGAAGCTTCTAAGGAATATAACCTGAATTATTCACTTGTGGCTACACCAGCAGAAGGTCTATCAGGTCGTTTTACTGAGCTTGATAGGGAGAGATTTGGCGAAATTGAAGGCGTGACTGACAAAGATTGGTATTCTAATTCATTCCATATACCAGTCGAATATTCAATAGGTGCATCAGAGAAAATTAGAAAAGAGTCAGCATTTAATAAATATACTCCTGCTGGACACATAAACTATGTAGAATTAGATGCAGCTCCAAAAGGTAACATTGATGCTTTCGAACAGTTGGTAAACGCCTCTATAGATAATGATTGTGGTTATTTCTCTGTTAATTTTCCTGTAGATCAATGTTTGCATTGTGGTAACAACGGAGTAATAGATGATGAAACTTGTCCTGTTTGTGGTTCACTGAGGATACAAAGAGTAAGAAGAGTTACTGGGTACTTAGGAGTATTAGAAGAAGTACCTGAGGAAACTGGTGAAGGAAAAACTTCTGGATTTAATCATGGAAAGTTCCAAGAATGTATAAACAGAGTCAGCCACCTAAAAGGATTTAAAAGCTAAATAAAGGGATTAAGTAAAGAAAAGTGCACAGCTAATATAAAATTAACATTAGCTGTGCACTTTTTGATAATAATCTGGCGTATCACTTAGCCAGACAATTGTTAAGTTAATATTTATAAAAAAACACCATACATACCCTTACTCATGTTTAAAAATATGAACCTTGGAAGGATCAAATAATACTATCGAATATACCAGATGTGTTGAATGTGGAGCATGTATTTATGGGTGTACTTATAAAAATATTGAGGCAATATCCTTGTATGTGTTAAAGAGGTAGAAGATTTTCTAAAAGCAACTAATTAATAACAAAACCCTGTTACTAATATAGCAGGGTTTTGTTATTAAGGGAGTAAAGATATCATACTTTCGATATTAATTAAATCATTTTCGAAATTGAATAACACAGGGACCAAAAAAACATCTTCTGACTGCTTATATCCTAAATTCGGTTGATAATTAGAGTATTTTGTTTTTTCTAGAAGTTCTTTTTCTGTTTTGATATCTTTTTTTTCTACAAATGAAATATCTTCTAATATATTCAGGTGAGCTTTAGTAATTTCACCTTTAGATGTTATTTTAATAAAGTCTTGTTGATCATAAATGATTATAGGGGAGTATTCATTTTTTTTTAATGTTGAATTAATTTTAAAATGAAATAGCTTGGTTTCGCCATTTGTTTCTGAACCTATATAAATAGGGTTAAGGCTAGTATGGTTTTT
This sequence comes from Natranaerobius trueperi, assembly GCF_002216005.1. Lineage (NCBI taxonomy): Bacteria > Bacillati > Bacillota > Clostridia > Natranaerobiales > Natranaerobiaceae > Natranaerobius > Natranaerobius trueperi. The sequence continues at coordinate 106,233 of NZ_NIQC01000004.1, read as the reverse complement.
TTCATAGTACTGTACTAGATTATTAACATAATCAAAAGCTTTGTGTTTATTTAAATCCTCGGATTCTTTTATATTTTTAAGTGTATTCTCTAACTCGTTTTCGTTTACATAGTTTATATCTATATCGTAAATTGGTAATCTATTATCTAGGTTTGAGATAAAATTTGATAATTTGTCATCATTATCTTTTTCAGACCTTTTTAGTATATTTGGTTCATCAGAAGATGCTTGTGAGATATCAGAATAGCTCTTTTGTTCTTCACCTGAATTTTCAGTTTCAACATCTTGTGATTCTTCTTCATTAAAATCATCTTTTATTTCAGGTAGAGTTTTATCTTGTGTTTTAGTGTCTAATTCGTCCGACGAATACGTTGGTTGCTCCTCATTTCTAGCATTATTTTCAGTTTCTTCTTCAACCTTAGATATTTCAAAAGATTGAGGTGTTTCTTCAGTTGTAGATCCAAAAGAAAAACTATAAATAAGGATACCAGCTAAGAAAGCAGCTGCTAGACCTCCTATGGCCCTAGAATACCCCCCCCCTAACGGCAAGTTGAAGAGTTTCTTTTTAGACTTATTATTTAGAGAGCGATGTTCTTGGAGTAACTTAATTTTTAATTCTTGTTGAAACTTAGGGTCAGGAGAGGGTGGAGAGATTTTAAATAGCTGTCTTGCTATATCTACTTCCTCATCTCCTAGCTTTAAATCTTCTTTAATTTCTCTTTCAAGTTTATCTATTTCTTCTGTATCTTGTTGTTTGTTATGATATTTTTCATATTTGGAGCTCATTTTTGCACCTCCCTATCTTGAAAATGTATAGATAGTTTCTTTAATGCCCGATATAAGAGACCTTTAACTGCCCCTTCACTTTTATCAATTACCTTTGCTATCTCTTTTAGTTTTAATTCATGCATAAACCTTAATATCACAACTTCACTTTGCTCAGGGGATAAAGTATCTAATGCTTGATAAATTTGATTATTATGTTCCTTTATTAAGAGTTGATCCTCGGGTGTTTCATAAAGGATTGTTTTATCGTCAGAGACAGCCTCAGAAGCTTCTTCCTTTTTACGGCCAGCTTTTCTGTAATGATCGATCAGAGCATTTCTTGCTATAGAAAATAGCCACCCCTGAAAGTCTCTAGAATTTTTTAAAGATGTAAGGTTTCTTAAAGCTTTAAGAAAAATATTTGATACTAAATCCTCGGCTATTGCCTTATTATTTACACGTTGTAGAATATAATAATAAACTTTAGGGAAAAAGTAATTATATAATTCTTCAAAGGCCTGTTCATCATGTATGGCTTTTGTGGCTAACTCTGCCAGACGTTCTTTTGACAGATCCAATATATGTCATCCTTTCTTGATGGAACGGCACTATTTAAAGACGAATCTATTGAATTAAAAGTTGTGCCAACTCCGAAACTTTATTTAATTGATCTGGTTTTTCAGTAATCTCTGAAGCGTAATCAATATTTTTTAAATGAAGTGTTGGACCTAAATCAACATTAAGATTCATACAAAATATATTTATAATTTCTTGAGCATTTCTAAAGAAATAGTCTCTATCCATTCCAGAGATTGTAATTAATGAAACATTTTTATTAGAACCCTTCTTGATTTTAGGGTTATTTAAAAGAAATTTAGATGCATAAAAAGGTTGAAAACGATCGATAAAGGTTTTTAGTTGAGCAGTAATACTACCAAAATAGATGGGTGAAATAAAAGTAATAATATCGGCCTCTTCAACCTTAGTATAAAGAGGTTGCATTTCATCTTTAATTATGCATTTACCTACCTTATCACAATACCCACAAGCGGTACAAGGCCTAATGTCTAGATCAGCAACCCAAATTTTTTCACAATCTATATTGTTTTTATGAGCAGATAATTTTTCTTGTAATTCATTAGCAACAATTCCAGAATTACCGTGTTTTCTTGGACTTCCAATTAAAATTAAAGATTTCATTATAACACCTCCAAGTTAAGTATAATATATTTTGATGGTATAGAAAACGCCAATATATTAAAGGATAAATAATATTTTTATGGAAGTACTATCTATAGTAAAAGTAGATTTGAAATGAGGTGGGGAGTTTCATGGTTAAAGAATATGTAACCGTTCAAAAGCAAACTGATAAAGAAATTTTTATAAAAAAATCCCGGTTTATTTCCTATGTTGCTCCGGTAAGCACAGAAACTGAAGCTTTTGACTTTATTAACCAAATAAAAGAAAGACATAGTGATGCTACACATAATGTTTTTGCCTTTCGAGTCGGTCTTAAGTCAGACTTTAAAAGACAAAGTGATGATGGAGAACCAAGTGGTACAGCTGGGAAACCAGTGCTAGATGTAATAGAAAATCAAGGAATTAGAAATGTTGCTGTTGTTGTTACTAGATACTTTGGGGGTATAAAATTAGGTGCAGGTGGCTTAGTTAGAGCATATAGCCACAGTGCAAAAGAAGGTATAGAAAAAGCAAAAATAGTTAAAAGAACTTTATATCAAGAATATGAAATAGAAATAGAGTACCCTCAGCTTGGTAAACTACAAAATGAAATTGATGAAAGAGATGATTGGTTTCTTAGAGACATCGAATATAAAGAGAATGTACGCCTTGTAATTGCAGTACCTGAAGGCCAGGATTATTTAATAAATTATGTTGAGAATTTAACTTCTGGTAGCGGGCGCTATCTTCTTAAAGGCTTAATTTATCTATAGTTTGACAAAGAATACTTTTAGAGTTACAATTTATATACCCCGCAAGGGTATGTTGCAAATGTGTTAAGTCGTATAAAAACTCAGTTGAACGTATGAAGTTATATTAAATTAAAGGAGGAATCTTAATGTCTAAGGTATTAGAATTAACAGATGATAATTTTAAAAAAGAAGTTATTCAATCAGGTGGTCCTGTATTAGTTGATTTTTGGGCTCCGTGGTGTGGACCTTGTAAAATGGTAGCTCCAGTAATAGAAGATGTTGCAGAAGAAATGGATGGGAAAGTTAAAGTTTGTAAGGTAAACGTAGATGAAAATACTGATACAGCAGGTGAGTACAGTGTGATGAGTATTCCAACTATTTTATTAATAAAAGATGGTGAAGTACAAGATCAAGTTGTTGGATATCTACCTAAAGAAGATTTAATTAAAAAAATTGAAGAAAACCTCTAATATACTTTAAGCTGCCTTTTAAAGGCAGCTTTTTTGTATTTTTTTATTTATTTTAGGAAAAAGCTAAAATAAAAGAAATTAATAGAGGTGAAATTATGAGACCACTGTGGAAAGGTGCTATTAGTTTTGGACTTGTAAATGTACCCGTTAAAATGTATGCAGCAACTGAAAAAAAGAATATAAAGTTCAGATATTTACATGATGATTGTAAGGCTCCAATTGAATATAAGAAGGTGTGCTCTAGTTGTGCAAAGGAAGTATCAAAAGAAGAAATTGTAAGAGGGTATGAATATGAGCCAGGTAGATATGTGGTTTTAGAAGATGAAGACTTTGAAAATTTACCAGATAAACAGTCAAGATCTATTGATATAGTAGAGTTTATTGATCTTAAAGAAATTGATCCAGTATATTATGATAAAACATATTATCTAGCTCCAAATGAAACAGGCGAAAAAGGTTATCAATTATTAAAGCAAGTATTAGAGGAAAAAGGCAAAGTTGCTGTATGTCAGGTGGTAATAAGATCAAAGTCGATGCTTTCATGTATAAGAGTACATAACTCTACTTTAACTATGGAAACAATGTATTATCCTGATGAGGTCAGAAACCCAGTAGAAGAACTAGGAAGTGATGAATTTGTTGACGAGGCAGGTGAAGTTTCAGACAAAGAATTAGAAATGGCAGGAAAATTAGTAGACGGCTTAACAGATAGCTTTAATCCAGATAAATTTCAGGATGAATATCGTAAATCTTTACTTGATCTAATTGAAGCAAAAATTCATAATAGGGAAATTGCAGAACCCAAAATAGAAACTGATGAACGTGTAGTCAGTTTGATGGATGCTTTAGAAAAAAGTGTTGATGTAATTGAAGAAAAATCAGGTTAAACTACAAATCCTAATACAACAGGATGTCGTAAAGTGTAATCAGAAGTCCATTCAGAAAACTTAACCTTAACAGTTAGTTTTGGGGGTAGATAAAATATTTGTGAATTTTTACTTCCCTTAGAAAAAAGTTCGTTGTACGGTCTGTTATTAGGGTAATCACTAAAAGGAGAAGAAGTTATATGGTTCTTTCTAGCATATTTACTTAACTCATTCAGTTCTTTTTGGGAAAGGCCAGTACTTGCACGCCCGATATAAAGTAATGTATTATCTTTTTGTTTACCTAATAAAAGACTTTTTATATTATTTCCATTCATGACTACTCCACCTAAGACTGCGTTAATAGTTTCACTATGTTTAATTTTATACCATGAATTATGATCTTTTCCAGGGACGTATTTACTAAACATATTTTTTGCAATAACACCTTCTAAATTGTGTTCTTTTGTATATTCGAATAATTCTTTACCTTTTGCTGTATACTTAACAGGGTGATATAAGTCATTAGAAGTAAGGAGGTTTGATAGTATTGTCATTCTTTCGTGCCAATTTTGGTTAGTTAACCAACTATCATGTAGATACAATAAATCAAAAATTTTATACCTAATTGAAAGGTTTTTTAATAGATCTTTTGATGGTTTTTTTGTACGGTCTCTTTTAAGAATATTATAAAAATCTCCACCTTCTTTTTCATCTGTTTGAACAATTACTTCACCATCTAATACCCATTTATCATTATTAACGAATTTGTGTAACTTAGACAATTCTGGGTATTGAGAAGAACGCTGAAAACCTTTTTTTGTATGAAAGTATAATTTATGGCCATCATAAAATGTAATAATTCTGATACCATCCCACTTAATTTGATAGACCCATTTTTCATTAGTGGGTAGTTTATCAGTTTTTATAGGTTCCATGGGTTGAATGGGCTTATCTAGTTCCATTTTTTACCTCCTTTGAAAGCACTAAAAAGAAAGGGAGTTATTAAGTTGACAAAAAAAAGTGAAGTTCTTAATATCCAAGGAAAAGAAGTTTATCTAACAAACTTAACTAAAATTATTTGGCCCCAAAAAAAATTAACAAAATTTCATTTAATTAAATACTTATTAGATATATACCCTTATATATCACCTCATTTGAAAGATAGACCTTTAGTTATGACAAGATATCCAGATGGTATAAATAACAAAGGTTTTTATCAAAAAGATATCAGTAAAATAGGTAATCTTCCTGACTGGCTCACCACAGTAGACCTTTCTTCAGGAGATGAAACTATTAGATATGTTATAGTAGATCATCCAGCAACTTTAGTTTGGCTAGGAAATTTAGCAGCCATCGAACTTCACCCGTGGCTTTCACGTATTAATAATTTAGAAAAACCAGATTACGTTGTGTTTGATCTAGATCCGATGCCAGACGCAGAATTTTCAAAAGTAAAACGACTTGCCTTTGAATTTAAAAAGCTAATAGAACAATATTCTCAAAAGGGCTATTTAAAACTAACAGGATCAAGTGGCTTGCAGATTTTTGTACCATTACAACCTAAATATACCTACAGCCAAGTTAGAGAATATGCTAAAAGCATTTCTGAAGAAATCGTTAGAGAAAACTTTAAAATAGCTACTATAGAGCGGAGTGTACGAAAACGTGACTCAAAAAAAGTGTATTTAGACTACCTACAAAATGTTAAAGGGAAAACTATTTCTACTATATATGGCCCTAGGGCTAATTCAGGAGCTTTTGTATCAGCTCCTGTTACTTGGGATGAATTAGAAAAAAATGTAGCCACTTCTAAAACTTATGATCTATTCTCTGTGGTAGATAGAGTGAAACAATTTGGAGATTTATTTGAATCTGTATTAAATGAAAAATATAGTCTTTAAATGATAACTGTTAGGTAGTGTGATATAATTATTACCACTATTTCTTTTCGTCACTTTTATCATAGGACACCCACTGATTAGACCACCAACCAGTTGCTGGTAGATCAAAAGGATGGTAAGCGACTTCCATATCATCCATGTAATCAAACCAAATCGGTTCTAATTTATTGGAAAAGTGACTTTTTTTAATTTTAAAGGGTGGATGCCTATGTATTATATGTTTATGCACTTACATTCACCTCCTAATTATCTTTTTTGAGGGGGAGAAAAATTTGATAAGCTCTGTTGAGATAATTCTTCGATTAGTTTTAGGCGGATTACTTGGAGGGTTAGTTGGTTTTGAACGTGAACAACATAATCGTCCTGCTGGTTTTCGGACTCATATTTTAGTATGTGTAGGAGCTACATTGATTATGCTAGTGTCAATTTATACCTTTATAGGACCTGAAGGTGAAATAAGTAGAGGTGCAGATACTGCTCGGATTGCAGCACAAGTTGTAAGTGGGGTGGGCTTTCTTGGAGCAGGAACTATACTTAGACAAGGAAGTACAATTAAAGGTTTAACAACAGCTGCTAGTTTATGGGTTGTCGCTGGAATTGGTTTAGCTGTTGGAGGAGGTTTTTATTTAGGAGCCATCACTGCAACTTCAGTAGTTATGATAAGCTTATACTTATTAGGAAATGTGGAACGATATTTAGCACGCAGAAAAAGAGTTCGAGAACTTTGGGTTCGAGTAGTTGATCGTCCAGGTCAGTTAGCTAATATATCATATGTTATTGCAAATAGAGAAATAAATATAAATAAAGTTGAAATGAATGGACCGGAATTTTTAGAATCATATCAAACCGATGCATTGAGAGTGACATTTTTATTAAAACTACCAGCTAAATTTGATGATAATGAATTCATAACATCCATCATGGAAATTGATGGTGTATTAGAGGTTAATTGGGAAGGGGACTTTTTTGAGAATGGAGGATCTAATGATGATATTACAGGATGATTTGATAATAATTTGAATTAATGGAGATAATAATATGTGTTAACCGGGTAAAACCCGGTTATTTTTATATTAAATTAAGAAAACAAGAGAATTTAAGTCTCTATACGTGTACAGAAGAGATAATTAATATTAATCAAAAATATTGTAGCTTGCATACAGAAGGGTTAATAAGAGTATAATATTGTCAGAAGGTCAAAAAAGGTCAGAGGTGATTGGTATGAGTAACTTATCTGATAATATTGAAAAATACTTAAAAGAGTTAATAAATAAAAATTCTGATAGATCCGTTAGTATTAAAAGAAAAGAATTGGCCTATAAATTTAATTGTGTACCATCTCAAATCAATTATGTATTAAGTACAAGATTTACAGAAAATAATGGCTATTTAGTAACTAGTAGACGAGGTGGAGGCGGATATATAGAGATAAAAAGATTAAAGTTTTCTGATTATAATCCAGAATACAAAATCACAGAGCTCATAGGGAGTAGTATATCACAAAATGAAGCTAGTGGTTTAATTAGAAGGTTCTATGAAGAAGAAATAATTACAAAGCAGGATAAAGATGTTTTATTAAGTTGTTGTGAACGGGAAAGCCTACCAATTCCTTTGCCGATAAGAGATAGAGTTAGAGCGACATTATTAAAAAATGTCCTCTTGGAAATTTTAAAACATAAATAGATGATCCCAGACAGGAGGTGGTTATTTTGATGTGTCAAAATTGCAGTAAAAGACCAGCAACTGTTCACTGGACTAAGATAATTAATAATGAAAAAACAGAAGTGCATCTTTGTGAAGTATGTGCAAAAGAATCTAACCAATTTGATTTTGATATTGATTCAAGCTTTTCCCTACAAAACTTTTTAACTGGACTGATGGGGGGCGATCCTGAAGACTTGAGGATATCTGATCAAAAGAAGGTGCAGTGTGACACTTGCGGTTTAACTCATCAGCAGTTTGCAAAAATGGGAAGGTTTGGTTGTGGTAAGTGCTATGAAGTTTTTGGTGAACAGTTAAAGCCTATGTTAAAGAGAATTCACGGTAGTACTAGTCATTCTGGGAAAGTTCCTAAAAGAGCAGGAGGTACGCTGCGAATTAAAAGACGCATTAGTGAGTTAAAAGAAAGTTTACAACGATGTATTTATAGAGAAGAATTTGAAAAAGCTGCAGAAATCAGAGACGAAATTAAAAAGCTTGAAGAGGAGCTTGAGTAGGGGGTGTTTATATGTTAAATGAATATTTAAAGAATGCTAGTGCTAAATGGATGAAAGGAGAAGGGCCTTATCATAATATTGTACTATCAAGTCGTATTAGATTTGCACGAAATTTAAAAAATATTCCGTTCCCCTCTTTAGCTGGTGATGAAGATACTGAAAAAGTTGTTAATACAACTAAAGATAGTCTTAAACGAGCTGAAACAGGTCTTGGGAAACATCAGCTTACTTGGATGAAAGATCTAGACAATCTTGAAAAACAAGTCATGGTTGAAAAACATTTGATTAGTCCATTATTAGCAAAAGAAGATAGAAATAGTGCTGTGATGTTACGAGAAGATGAAGCTGTGAGTATAATGCTAAATGAAGAAGATCATATAAGAATTCAATGTCTATTTCCAGGTTTACAATTAGAAAAAGCGTATGAGTTAGCAGATCAGTTAGATGATTTAATTGAAGAATCTGCAGATTATGCTTTTGATGAAGAATTAGGATTTTTAACAGCTTGCCCTACAAATGTCGGTACAGGAATGAGAGCTTCTGTAATGCTACACCTTCCAGGGCTTGCTTTATCAAAACAAATAAACAGGATCTTATCAGCTATTGGTCAAGTAGGTCTAGCAGTACGAGGTTTGTACGGTGAAGAGTCTGAAGTTGTTGGTAATATATTTCAGATTTCAAATCAAATTACCTTAGGCCAATCAGAAAAAGATATGATTAAAAATCTCTTAGGTGTTACAAAACAATTAGTGGAACAAGAGGAACAAGCTCGACAGAACTTATTAAATGAAAGTAAAATTAGACTTGCTGATAAATCTGGTCGAGCTTTTGGTAAATTAAGCAATGCAAGAATTATTAGCTCAAAAGAAGCTTTAGAACTATTAAGCCAAGTGCGTTTAGGAGTTGATTTAGGATTATTAGAAAATGTAGATCCAACAATTTTAGATGACTTAATGGTTTTAATTAGACCTGCAAACTTACAAAAGTATGCTAGAAAAGATTTGAATCCGCAAGATCGTGATATTAAGAGGGCTGAAATAATTCGAAAAAGAATAGATTTAAGTACCAACAAAGAAGGTTAAAGAGATATTTCTAAGAGAGGTGAAAAAATATGTTTGCTAGATTTACACAAAGAGCACAAAAAGTAATGGCTCTTTCACAGGAAGAGGCTAAACGTCTAAAACATAATTATATTGGAACCGAACACCTTTTACTAGGTCTTATAAGAGAAGGAGAAGGCATTGCTGCTAAGACATTTGTGAACTTAGGTGTTGATTTAAATGAAGTAAGGGGAGAAGTAGAAAACCTAGTTCAAACTGGTGAAGTAGAACAAAAAGGAAATGTAGGTTATACACCACGTGTTAAAACAGTAATTGAGCTTTCAACAGAAGAAGCAAGAAAAATGGGACACAACTATATTGGAACCGAACACCTTTTATTAGGCCTTATAAGAGAAGGAGAAGGTATAGCTGCTAAGGTGCTCCAAGAGTTAGGCCTTGACCTTAATAGAGCAAGAGAAGAAGTATTAAAAATTATAGGTGGTGGTCAATACCACCAACATAAGCCACAGCAAAACTTTGGGCAACATAACAACTCTAAAATGAGAGGAGATAAAACACCTACACTTGATAATTTTGGTAGAGATTTGACAAAGTTATCAGAGGAAGGAAAGTTAGATCCGGTCATTGGTCGTAAAAAAGAAATAGAACGAGTTATCCAAGTACTAAGTAGAAGAACAAAGAATAATCCGTGTTTAATAGGAGAACCAGGTGTTGGGAAAACAGCGATAGCTGAGGGTTTAGCGCAAAAGATAATTGATGGCCAAGTACCTAAAATATTAGAAAACAAACGAGTTGTAACTTTAGAACTATCTGCAGTTGTTGCTGGTACTAAATATAGAGGGGAGTTTGAAGAAAGGTTAAGAAAGCTCATAGATGAACTAACTGAAAGTGGAGAAGTAATAATTTTCATTGATGAAATTCATACCATGATTGGCGCAGGTGCTGCAGAGGGAGCAATTGATGCATCAAACATTTTAAAACCAGCTTTAGCTAAAGGAGAGCTACAGTGTATTGGAGCAACTACTTTAGATGAATATAGAAAATATATTGAAAAAGATTCTGCCTTAGAAAGACGTTTTCAACCAGTCACAGTTGATGAACCAACTAAAGATGCAACTGTTGAAATCTTAAAAGGATTAAGAGATAGGTATGAAGCTCATCACAGAGTTCAAATAACAGACGGTGCTCTTGAAGCTAGTGTTAAGTTATCTGATCGTTATATCACTGACAGATTTTTACCAGACAAAGGTATAGACTTAATTGATGAAGCAGCATCTAATGTAAAACTTAAAACTAATACAGCACCACCTGATATGAGAAAATTAGAAGAGGAATTAGAAGAAATAGAAAAAGAAAAAGAAGCAGCTGTAAAGAGCCAAGATTTTGAGCAAGCAGCAAAGCTTAGAGATAAAGAACAAGAGATTAAAGATGAGTTAGAAGATCTAGAAAAGCGCTGGGAGAAAAAACAATTATCTGATGAAGCGCAAGTAACAGAAGAAGACATAGCTAGAATAGTTTCTGATTGGACTGGTATACCAGTAGAAAGATTGACTGAAGAAGAAACACAAAAACTTTTGAAGATGGAAGAAGTGTTACATGAAAGGGTTGTAGGGCAAGATGAAGCTGTTGAGTCAGTATCTAATGCTATCAGAAGAGCTAGATCAGGATTGAAAGATCCTAAACGTCCTATTGGGTCATTTATTTTCCTGGGTCCAACAGGAGTAGGTAAAACAGAACTAGCTCGGGCACTAGCTGACGTGTTATTTGGTGAAGAAGATGCTATGATTAGAATAGATATGTCAGAGTATATGGAAAAACATACTGTTTCTAGATTAGTAGGTTCACCACCTGGCTATGTAGGTTATGATGAAGCTGGCCAGTTGACAGAAAAAGTACGTAAAAGACCGTACTCAGTTGTTTTATTCGATGAAATTGAAAAAGCTCATCCGGAAGTGTTTAATACCCTGTTACAAGTATTAGAAGATGGTAGATTGACAGATGCTAAAGGAAGAACAGTTGATTTTAGAAATACAGCTATAATAATGACATCAAATGTGGGTGCAAACTTAATTAGAAATGAAAGTAGGGTAGGTTTTAAAACTGAAACAAGCGAAGATTCCTATAAGGAAATGAAAGATAATGTGATGAGTGAATTAAAAACTAGTTTTAGACCAGAGTTTTTAAATCGTATAGATGAAGTAATTGTCTTCCATGCTCTAGAAAAGGAGCATTTAGTAGAAATAGTAGATCTTATGTTAAATGAACTACAAGAGAGAATGGCTGAATTTAATATGAATTTAGAATTTACAGACCAAGCTAAAAAGTTTTTATCTGATCAAGGATATGATCCTACCTATGGTGCTCGACCATTACGACGAGTAATACAAAAACAAGTTGAAGATGTATTATCTGAAAAAATGTTGAGTGGAGAGTTTAAGCATGGGGAAACAGTTCAGGTTGATCTAGAAGATGATAAGTTAGCATTTTATAAAAAATAAGTAAAAGCGGAGCATAAAAGCTCCGCTTTTTTGCAGGAATGTAAACTGATATTATAGAAAGTATATAAGTCATATAGCGGGAGTTTATAGAGGAGGAATATATATGGATAAAGAACAATTTATAAAAAGTGTTATAGTGGGAGATCGAATAGATACTTCATTTGTAGTAGTTGAAAAAAAGATGATGGAGTTTTCAACACATAAACGCGCCGGAGAACAATTTATGCTATTGAGGTTACGTGATAATACAGGAACTATAAAGGCTGTTTTATGGGATAATGCTGAACAAGTAGCACCTTATATTAATGAGGATTCTGTTGTTTGGATAACAGGAAAAACACAAGAATATAATGGTCTTCAAATAATTATTGATGAAATTAAACCAATAGCTGATCAAAATATAGACCTGACACCATTTGTTCCTGTCAGTGTTTACTCTCCTCAAGAGTTGTCTACGAAAATTCAGAAAAAGATACACACAGTTGAAAATAATTTTATTAAACAGCTATTAACAAATATTTACAATGATAAAGAAATTTTTTCCGCTTATTTAAAGGCACCCGGCGGTAAGAAAGTTCATCATAATTACTTGGGTGGGCTTGCAGAACACTCTATTGAAATTCTTGATTTAGTAACATCATTTTATCAGCAATATCCAAATCGTCTAAATTGGGATCTGCTAGTAGCGGGAGGCATGCTACATGATATCGGTAAAATTTATGAATATGACTTAAGTAGTCCTAGTTTTCAATTAACTGATGAAGGTAAATTAATAGGGCATATATCATTAGGTGAGGAGCTTATACGAAAAAAAATTTCAGAGATACCTGGTTTTCCAAGTGAATTAGCAATGGAACTAAGACATATGATGTTGAGTCATCATGGAGAAAAAGAATGGGGGTCACCAGAGGTTCCAAAAACTTTCAATGCTCTTTGTTTATTTTATGGTGACTTAATAAGTAGTAGGTTAAATCAGGTTAATAAATTGTTTTCTGAAGCAGATAATTCAAGTGAGGAAATAAGTTGGACAAACTATGATCCATTGTTAAAACGAGCTTTTTATTTTTCAGAGGTTGAATCTTCAAAAGAAGTTTTTTCTCAAGAAGAACAAATTTCATTTGAGTGTTTTGGGAATAATTAAAAAAACCCCGTTTTAAACGGGGTTTTAATTTCAAATGTTTATTGAAGTTCACTAAGTACAGTTTGATTTACTTCTTGTAATACTTGATCAAATTTTTGTTGTGCGTCCATTAGATTTTTAATTGTTTCATTGCTCTGCATTTGTTGTTGCATACCTTGGATTGATTGGATTTCTTCTTGTTCGATTTGCTGACCTTGCTGTTGTGCTTCTTGTAATTCTTGCTGCTTATTCTGGAAATTTTGTAGTAGGTCCTGTGCTGTTGGGTCTAAATTTAATCTGTTTTCTGCACTTTTTAATGTTTCAAATTCCTCTGTTTCTTTAATAGCTGCCGCCAAATCTTTGGCTTTTTGTTCTAAACTCAAAAAATACACCTCCACATTTCAATCAGTTAGTTTACTTTTATTTCACTTATACCATTGTAGCGAAACTAAAAAGCTTTGTAAAGCGAAAAGAGTTAGTTTTCTGACTAAATTAATCTCTCAATACTTATTGCAAGGATATTATCAGCTTTTGTTGAAATATTTTAAAAACCATATTAGTAAGGGGGAAGTAGTATGGAATTATCAGATAATGCACAAAGGGTTTTAGAAAAAAGATATTTAAAGATAAAAGATAATGGCGAAAAAGAAACTCCTGAAGAGCTATTTAAACGCGTTGCTAATAATATTGCCCAAGTTGAAAGTGATGTATACAAACATGATGAAGAAAGAGTTGACCTAGTTGCAAAAGACTTTTTTGATATAATGAATAATCAATATTTTATGCCTAATTCACCAACGCTAATGAATGCAGGAAAGAACTTACAACAGCTAGCCGCATGTTTTGTATTACCTATTGAGGATTCTATGGAAAGTATTTTTGAAACAATAAAGAATGCAGCTTTAATTCATAAAAGTGGTGGAGGGACTGGATTTTCCTTTTCTGAATTAAGACCAAAAAATGATATTGTTTCTACAACTGGTGGTGTGGCAAGTGGGCCAGTATCTTTTATGAAAGTATTTAATTCAGCAACTGAAGCAGTTAAACAAGGTGGAACTAGAAGAGGGGCGAATATGGGAATTTTGAGAGTAGATCATCCCGATATTTTAGATTTTATTACTTGTAAAAGGGATAATGAGGAAATAAATAACTTTAATATATCAGTGGGTATAACCAATGAATTTATGGAAGCTGTGAAACAGGATACAGATTATTCATTGGTTAATCCTAATACTAATGAGGTTACTAATAAATTAAGAGCTCGGGATGTTTTTGATAAAATAGTTGAAATGGCCTGGAGTAACGGTGAACCTGGCATTGTATTTATCGATAGGATAAACGAACAAAACCCTACCCCAAAAGTTGGACAAATACAATCAACTAACCCTTGTGGGGAACAACCATTGTTATCATATGAAGCATGTAATTTAGGTTCAGTTAATCTATCAAAAATGGTTACACAAAAAGGAGGAGTTAATTATCAATTATTAAAAGAAACAGTTAGAAAAGCGGTTCACTTCTTAGATAATGTTATTGATGCAAATAATTATCCACTTAAAAAAATTGAAGAAATGTCTAAAAATAATCGAAAAATTGGTTTAGGTGTAATGGGTTATGGTGACATGTTATATAAGCTTGGAGTTCCTTATAACTCTCAAAAAGCTCTAGATTTAGCAGAACAAATAATGAGTTTTATAGATAGAGAGTCTAAAGAGAAATCAAGAGAGCTTGTTAAAGAAAGAGGAGCATTTCCTAACTTTAAGAATAGTGTTTATGAAAAACGAGGTGAAAGCCCTATTAGAAATGCTACTACTACAACAATCGCACCAACAGGGACTATTTCAATTATTTCTGGTACTTCAAGCGGGATAGAGCCCCTATTTGCATTAGCCTTTACACGAAATGTATTAAATGAGGATAAATTAGTTGAAGTAAACCCCATTTTTAGAGAAGCAACTATAACGCATGGTTGTTATAGTACTGAATTGATGGAAAAAGTTGCTGATAGTGGGGGTATTCAAAATATAGATGAAATTCCAGGCCAAATTAAGGAGGTTTTTGTCACGTCTCATGATATAGCTCCTGAGTGGCATTTAAAAATGCAGGCAGCTTTTCAAAAATATACAGATAATGCTGTTAGTAAGACTGTTAACCTACCTAATGATGCAACCCTAGAAGATGTGTATCAGATTTACAACACTGCTTATGATTTAAACTGTAAAGGAGTAACAGTTTATCGAGATGGGAGTAGAGAAAGCCAGGTATTACAAACTAATAAACCGAAGAAAGTAACAAAGAAAAACATTAATGATATAGAACCAAGAAAACGACCTGATACAACTAAAGGTTTTACTGAAAAGGTTAAAACAGGTTGTGGAAACTTATATGTTACAGTTAATGAAGATGAAGAAGGTCTTTGTGAAGTGTTTGCATCTATGGGTAAATCAGGTGGTTGTGCTGCAAGTCAGTCAGAAGCCACAGCACGTCTAGTAAGTCTAGCTTTACGTTCTGGGCTAAAAGTTGATTCAATTATTAAAGAAGTACGAGGGATACGTTGCCCTAATCCTGCTTGGAATAAAGGTGGTGGTATGGTTTTAAGTTGTCCTGATGCTATAGGAATAGTTTTGGATCGCTATTTAAATAAAAAAGAATATGGAAAAGATAGTGAACAAAAACCATCTGATAATGGAATAGATAAACTTGACTTGATGATGGGGGCTTGTCCTGACTGTGGAAGCCCAATTTCTCATGAGAGTGGTTGTACTACATGTTACTATTGCGGGTATTCTCGCTGCAGTTAGTTATTATAAGAGGCAGTTAAATCTGCCTCTTATAATAACTTATAATTCAAAAATCAACCCATCATAAGCTGGAGAGATATTTGGTGGCAGTTCTTTTTCTAGTTGGTAATAATCAAAACTATGAGTCATATGAGTTAAAAAGGCTTTTTTTGGATTAAGCTCTTTAATAGTAGAAACGGCTTGTTCTAGGTTAAAGTGATTGGGATGTGATTTATACCTTAAAGCACCAATTGTTAATAGTTCTAGATCTTTCAGTTTTTCAAAAGAATTTTGAGGAATGAAAGAACAATCAGTTAAATATGCAAAGTTATCTATTTTGTATCCCAATATTTTATTAGCACCATGTAAAATAGGGATCGGTTCTATAATTATATTTTTAAAACAAAAATCTCCTGATATGGGTCGAAGACTTACTTGAGGACTGCTAGCATATAGATCTCCACCTCTGAAAACATAATCATACATATTTTTTAAACCGTAGACTGTATCTTGATTTGCATAACAAGGTATTTGTTTTCTTTGCATTTCATTAAATCTTCTCAAATCATCAAAGCCATGTACATGATCAGCATGTTGGTGTGTAAATAATACACCATCAATATGATTAATTGAGTTATTTATAGCCTGTAACCTAAATTCAGGTGGAGTATCTATTAAGATATTAGTATTACTTGTTTCTATAAAAACACTTGCACGAAATCGTTTATTTCTAATGTCATGCGAAGTGCAAACAGGACATGAACATCCAATTATTGGAACCCCATGGGATGGCCCAGTTCCTAAAAAAGTTATTTTCATGTGAGACCCCTCTTTTTGGTTTTTTTAGGATTATTTCTTAATATTAGCAGGAGGTGTAAGTTATGGATAACTATAACAACATAGAGCAGCTTAAAGATTTTATTATGGAGTCTAGAAATCCATATGTTCTAACAGGAGCAGGAATTAGTACCGAAAGTGGTATTCCTGATTTTAGAAGTAAAGATGGCTTATGGAATACGATTGATCCTATGGAGTATTCTACAAGGCAAGTGCTAATAACTTCACCCAAGAAATTTTATCAATATGGGTTTCCTAGATTTAGAGATTTGTTAGATAAAAAACCTAATCAAGGGCATTATGCGTTAACTGAACTTGAACGTAAAGGAATTATTAAAGGTATTATTACACAAAACATTGATGGACTCCATCAAAAATCTGGCTCAAAAAATGTGGTTGAAGTTCATGGTAGTACAAAAACTTGTCACTGTCTTGAATGCTTCAGTGAATACCCCTTTTCAGAAATTGTAAATCAGTTAGAAGGTTATAATAAAGAATTACCTGTTTGTTCATCTTGTAGCGGCATTTTAAGACCGGATATTGTATTGTTTGGTGATTCAATGCCTGAGGAATTTTTTGAAATAGCTGAAGTACTAAAAAAGCAATGCGATTTATTAATAGTCGTGGGTACAAGTCTACAAGTATACCCTGTAGCTGCACTTGCTGAGCTAGTTGACTCATTAATTATTATAAATTTAGATGAAACTCCTTTTGATTTACAAGCTGAAGTAGTAATTAACGATAGTTGTGGTGAGACGTTATCTAAATTAAAAGAATTAATAATTAAGAATCTTTATTAATTTTTGTTTTAACTGAGTCAAGTTTTTGTTCCATAGTGCCATTTACATCTCTTCGATCATCAATTTTTATTTGAGTTGTAACTCTTTCAGCACCTACTTGAAAAGGTGTTTCATGCATCTTTCTAACTAATTTCATGCAATCATTGAGGTCACCCTCAAGTATTGTTCCCATGGGGGTTAAAGTATATTTTACCTTGTCTTGTTTTTCGAGAATCTTTTGACACCCTGCAACATATGAACTTATACTAGTAGACTCAGTCCCTAAAGGAGCTACAGTTACTTCAACTATAGCCATACAATCCCCTCCTTATAAAGTATGTGTCACTATTTTAGTATTGTTCGCTTTATTATATGATTTTTCCTGTTAGATTGAACTATCTTTTGGAGGTGCTAAAATGAAATTAAGTCCTTTTAATAGACCTACTTCTATGGATAAAGAATTACTAGCTAGTGTTATAGAAGAAGGGGATATAGTAATAGATGCTACTTGTGGTAATGGATATGATACATTTTTTTTAGCTGAAAAGGTTGGTGATAGTGGTAAGGTATATGCTTTTGATGTTCAAAGTTCAGCTATTGAAACAACTAACAAACGTTTATATGATAACGGGTTAAGTGATAGAGTTAAATTAGTAAATCAAGGGCATGAAAATATAAAAGAAATTGTTGATGAGCAAGTGACTTGTATAATGTTTAATTTAGGTTATCTTCCAGGTAGTGATAAAAAAGTTGTTACACAACCGAAAAGTACAATTCAAGCAATTGAACATGGTTTGGATTTATTAGAACCTTCAGGTTTAATGACAATTGTTGTTTACCCTGGACATGAAACAGGGAATAAAGAAGCTGTTAGTGTTGAACAATTTATTTCTACGATTTCTCAAGAAATGTTTGATGTTAGAAAAATTAATATACTCAACTATCGAAATAACCCACCTTATTTAATAGGGATACATAAAAAGGAGGCTAAAAAATGAGACTTGGGTTTCATATGCCGTTATCTGGGGGAATTAAAAAACAGTTACAACGAGCTCATGATTTAGGGATGGAGACAGTACAGATTTTCTCTGGAAATCCAACAGCATGGAAACCAGGTAAGATAGATGAAAAAACTAAAACAAAATTTCTAGAAGAACAAGAGAGGCTAGATATTAAACCATTAGTATTTCATACTCCGTATCTAATAAACTTGGCTTCCGGAAAAGAAGAGATTAGAGAAAAGTCCATTAAATTACTAGAGGCAGCTTTAAACAAAGCTAGTATTTACGAAGCACCGTATGTTGTAACACATGTCGGAAGTCATGTAGATATTGAAAAAGAACAAGGAATTGAAAATATATGTGAATGCTTAGAAAGATCATTTTCAAAATGGCCTGATGGTGTAATGTTATTGCTAGAAAATACTGCTGGTGCGGGTAAGACCTTAGGTGGAAGTTTTTCTGATCTTAAATGCATTTTAACAAATGTTAGTGATAGAAAAAGATTAGGATGCTGTTTTGATACCGCTCATGCTTGGGGTGCGGGGTATAATATTTCCGATAAACAAGGAGTAAAAAACACTCTCGATGAGATTGATAAAGAGATTGGTTTAAACTCAATTAAAGTTTGTCATGCTAATGATACTTCTGTCACAATCGGTTCTAATAAAGATAGACATCAACATATTGGAGAAGGTTATATTGGAATCAAGGGATTTTCAGAGCTTTTAACTAACGAAAAGTTTAACCCTGAAGCTGTGATAATGGAAACGCCAAAAATCGGCTCTGAACATGATAAAAAGAACCTTGATAATTTAAAAGAAGCATTAGGGAAATAAAAGTTTGTTATTTTTGTTGGGAGGGGGATTAGATGCTAAAAAGGTTTTATCATAATAATACACCTATTTTATCTTGGGCTGATGATATTGAAGAGGGTGCTATGAAACAAGCTACTAATTTAGCTGAACTACCCTTCATTTATAGCCATATTGCACTTATGGCAGATACTCATCAGGGTTTTGGGATGCCGATAGGTGGTGTTATGGCAACTGAAGATGTTGTAATACCAAATGCTGTTGGAGTTGATATTGGATGTGGGTTGATAGCCGCGAAAACGGATATTAAGGAAATAAATAAAAAGCAACTGAAAAGAATCATTGATGAGTCATATAAGGTAATACCGACAGGTTTTAAACATCATAAAAAGCCACAAAAATGGAGTGGCTTTAATAATCCGCCAGATATAAAAATTATTAAAAAAGAATTAAAATCAGCAAAACATCAAATAGGTTCTCTTGGAGGAGGGAATCATTTTTGTAGTATTGAGAAGGGTGACGAGGGATATATTTGGATTATGGTTCACTCTGGTAGTAGAAATTTAGGATTTAAAGTGGCAGATTACTATAATAAAGAGGCCGATCGCATTAATGCAAAAGAGGGTTATGTACCAAAAGAGTATAACCTTTCCCCACTACTGTTAAGCTCTGATGTTGGAGAAGAATATTTTGAGGCTATGAAGTATTGTTTAGACTTTTCTAGAGGAAACAGAGAGCGAATTTTCACTTTGTTTTATTCTATTTTTTCTAAGGTCACAGGAGCAAAAGATTTACTAAATAAAATCGATATTCATCATAATTATGCCTCAAAAGAGAGCCATTTCGGAAAAGAAGTTATCGTACATAGAAAAGGTGCGACAAGAGTAAGAAAAGGGGAACTTGGGGTTGTTCCTGGGTCTATGGGAACTCCTTCATATATAGTAAAGGGGCTTGGTCATCCTGATAGTTTTATGTCATGTTCTCATGGTGCCGGGCGAGTTATAAGTAGAAAAAAAGCCAATAAACAGTTTACTAAGAAAGAAGCAAACTTAGCAATGGGGGACATTGTTTTTAAAGATTGGGGTAATGACTTATCTGAAGCACCTATGGCATATAAAGATATAGAAAGAGTGATCAAAAACCAAAAAGATCTAATAACCCCAATAGTTAAGCTCACACCTTTAGCTGTAATGAAAGGGTAATTAATTTTATTATTTACAAAATTCTATATAAAATATGTACCTTGTAAAACCTTGTTTAACATCCATATAATTACCGTTATTTAAAGTACAATAGTGGGGAAAATAATAATAGCCTTAAAACCTAAATTCCCTCAATGGAGGTGTCTTTTATGGCACGTAAAAGAAAAGGTGTTATGAGTGAAACTTTAAAGGAAGAATTAGCCAAAGAGTTAGGTGTTTATGATAAGGTTTCACAAGAGGGTTGGGGAAGTGTTCCATCTAGAGATTGTGGTAACTTAACGAAGCTAGCAATTCAAAAAGCTGAAGAAATGATGAGAGATGGTAGGTTTTAAGGTCTTTTTAGTATATTTCACCTAATGAGTGAACAAACTAGAAAATGAAGGCAGGCTAACTCCTCTCCCTTTATAGCAATATGCCTTTAGCAGGCGGTGGTTCTTACCATCGCCTGCTGTTTTTTTAATAAGTTAAAATGTGGTATAATCTTAAAAGAGGGGAGAGAGCATTATGAAAAAAGCGAAAATCCACTATATTTGTAATGAATGTGGACATGTTGATCTAAAGTGGTTAGGTAAGTGTCCTGAATGTGATAATTGGAATACATTTTTAAAAAAAGAAGAAACTTCACCTAAAAGTAATACCCAGCGATCACATTCAAATAATTCCCCGCAAGTTGTATCCTTATCAGGAGTGCCTTTTAATGCTGAGATCCGTATAAGCTCAAAAATAGCAGAGTTTGATAGAGTTCTTGGAGGTGGAGTAGTACCAGGATCTGTTGTCCTTGTTGGCGGAAGTCCTGGGATAGGTAAGAGCACTTTGATGTTACAAGTGGCTAATAATTTATTCGAAAATAAAAAATCAGTGGTTTATGTGTCTGGGGAAGAATCTCTTTCTCAGGTAAAAATACGGTGTGATAGATTAGAACTAAATACAGATATGCAATTTGCTTCAGGTACTAATCTACAAGAATTAATAAATGAATTAAAGAGTATTCAACCCGAAATTCTAATTATAGATTCCATTCAATCTTTGTATCATCCTGATATTCAATCAACCCCAGGGAGTTTAACTCAAGTAAGAGAATGTGCTTTATACCTACAAAGCTTTGCTAAAGAAAATAACACAGCTTGTTTTATAGTAGGACATGTAACTAAAGATGGTAATATAGCGGGGCCTAAAGTATTAGAACATATAGTCGATACAGTCCTTCATTTTGAAGGTGATAAACATCATAGTTATAGAATAATTAGGGGATTGAAAAATCGTTTTGGTGCTAATGAATTAGGTGTATTTGAAATGCAGTATAAAGGATTGGTTGAGGTCAATAACCCCTCTGAAATATTTTTAAGGGAACGACCAAAATCATCCTTTGGTTCAACAATCCTGCCAAGCTTAGAAGGGACAAGAACATTTCTTGTAGAAATTCAAGCTCTTGTAGGTGACAGTCACCTAGGTACCCCACGGAGGGTAGTTACTGGTATAGATAATCAAAGAGTGGCCTTAATCACTGCTGTGTTAGAAAAAAAAGGTGGTCTAAACCTTGTGGGACAAGATATATTTGTTAATGCAGTTGGTGGTGTTAAAATATCTGAACCAGCAGCAGATCTAGCTATTGCTATGACTTTAGTCTCTAGTTTTAAGGAAAAAAAACTACCTGAAGATCTAATAGTACTAGGAGAACTTGGTTTAACCGGTGAAGTGAGATCTTGTAATCAAATTGAGGCAAGACTTAAAGAAGCCGAAAGAATGGGGTTTAGAAAAGCTCTAATTCCTTATACTGATATAAATAGTAACACAGTTGAAAACTTGGAGTTGTATTTAGTTAGGCATTTAACCGAAGCCTTTAATTTTATTTTTGAGGATGGTGAAATTGGTGATACATTTATCTAAATTAAATGACAACACCGATTTTTTAGCTACCTTGGCAATGCTAGCCCCTGGTACGGATTTAAGAGCTGGACTGGAGAATGTTTTAAGAGCTAAAACTGGTGGTTTAATTGTGTTTGGAGCTACTGAAGAGGTGAGAAATATAATAACAGGTGGATTTCAAATTGAAGCACCTTTTTCTCCTAGTAATATGTATGAATTATCGAAAATGGATGGTGCTTTAATTCTTAGCGGTGATGCTAAAAGAATAATCTATGCAAACGCCCACCTTAACCCTGATCCGAGTATCAAATCAAGTGAAACCGGTATTCGCCATAGAACAGGAGAAAGAGTTGCGAAACAAACTAACACAACTGTTGTTGCCATATCTCAAAGACGAAATATTATAACTATATATCAGAAAGATTGGAAATATGTTATGAGTGACATTGGAGTAATATTAACTAAGGCCAATCAAGCAATACAAACTTTAGATAAATACCGATCTGTGTTAGATCAAGACCTTACTAACTTAACAGCTCTAGAATTTGAAGAATCTGTCACTTTGTCAGATGTAGTTAAAGTAATTCAAAGATCGGAAATGGTGATGAAAATTGTTAAAGAAATAGAAAAGTATATTACAGAACTTGGAGCAGAAGGTAGATTAGTCAAAATGCAACTTGATGAGTTAATAGTTAATGTTGAAGATGATAGTTATTTACTTATAAAAGATTATTTTAACAGCCAATCAGATCGGTCACCTTCTGAAATTTCTCGAATTATTTCCAGTCTTCAATCAGACGAATTATTAGAGTCAGAAAAAATTCTAGAATCTTTAGGGTACCCTAAACAAGCTAGTTTATTAGAGCAAAAAATATTATCAAGAGGTTTTAGAATATTAAACAAAATACCAAGATTACCTATAAATGTAGTAGAGAATTTAGTTAACAGATTTTGTGATTTAAGAGGGATAGTTAATGCTTCAATAGAGGATCTAGATAAAGTAGAAGGAATAGGGGAGATTAGAGCAAGAGTAATTAAAGATGGTTTAAGGAGAATAAGAGAACAGGCTTTAATTGATAGATATGTATAAATATTATGGGAGGAGTTTTATTGAATATTAAAAAGATCTTACCAAGTTTATTAACTTTTGCTAATCTTTCAATTGGATTTATAGTTTTATTATTAATTTCAAATGGTGAATATCGGCATGCTCTATCTCTTATAATAATAGCAATGGTCCTTGATGGGTTAGATGGTAAATTAGCGCGTAAATTGCAAGTATCAGGTGACTTTGGAAAAGAACTAGATTCTTTATGTGATATAGCTTCATTTGGTTTAGTCCCAGCTTTTTATACTTGGCATATGAATGAAGCTGGGTTGTTTTACGAAATTATAATGGTATTAGCATTAATTTTCTTTATTATTTGTGGAGCTTATCGTTTAGCTCGGTTTAATGTAGAAACATCAACTAAAGGATTCGCTGGATTACCTATTACTATTGCTGGTGGACTTCTAGCTTTAGTATCATACTATGCTGTAATGTTAAATACACTTATTCTAATAATTTTTACTATATTTTTAGCTTTGCTTATGATCAGTGATATTAGTTACTCTTCTTTCAAAGGATCTCATATACAATTTAGAAGTTATTGGTGGTATCTTATCCCTGTTTTAATAACATTTTTATTCATATTGTTACCGTATACTTTTTTAATTGTGTTAATTGTATACTTATTTAGTGGTATAGCGAATGAGATACTATAAAACCGGCTCTTAAGAGCCGGTTTTTAATATTTTACATTATGTAATTAAGAAAGATTAAAAAAGCCTAATGTATCAATTTTATCTGTTTCTTTCTCTAATGCCTCTTCTAAGCTTATATCTAAAGAATTTGCTAGGGCTGCTAAATAAAAGAAGTGATTACCGATTTCTCTAACCACTACTTCTTTACAATTTTCACAGAGTTCTCCTTGCATATGTGTACTTAAAAAATCGTGGTAGTCTTCAATTGAAGATTCAGACACTTTTTCTGGAATAGTTTGTTTTTTGGCATTAATTTGTATACACCCACAGTTTGTTGCAGACTTAACCGCAGCACGGTTTACTCGTGCAGTTGATTCTTGAAACTTTGTGACACTATCTAAAACACTTTTGTGTCTTAGTAATAATCCAGACACTTTTTTTTGTAATTCTTGACACTTTGTTTCATTGGTATCCATTTATGTCACCACGCTTTCTACGATTGTAATTCAAAACAAAGTAAGTATTAAGTTAATTATAAAAATAAGCACTGCCTTTGTCAACGCGACACGGAGTTCAATTATTTCTATTTTTTGGGTTTCAGCTATTTTTTCTGCCGCGCTTTGAAGGTTATCGCTTATATTAGTTATTTCTTGAACATTAACAAGAACTTGTTGAGTAGAAGCTGCTTAGCTTTTAGAAACATCAGTTGTAACTTGAATTTTATCATTCATTGACCCTATGTGCTTTATAATATTGGTTAGAGTTTCCTCGATTTCTTTAATAGATTCACTACTATTATCAGCGGAACCTTTTGACCTCAGTAGCTACTACCAAAACCACGACCTTGTTCTTCTAGTCTTGCAGCCTTTATAACAGCATTTAGTCCTGTAATTCTCGTTTGTTTGGATTTTTTGAATAAAATCAATAAACTCCTTTAGCATTACAGTCTTAGGGTTAGATAGATCGCTGTTCCTGTAGCTACTCCTCCATTGAAACTTTAATTTCTTGGATTGTAGCACTTAGTGTCTCTACAGTTTCTGATAATTGATTAGCTTGATTTCGAAACTCTCGATACATTTCTTCTCGTTCGTGAACAGAATAAATTAACAGGTTAGCTCCTTTTGGGTTTATTAAACTAATACTATCCGGGAGGGTTTCTTTTAGTTGTTTAAAACTTATCAGTGTAAACTTTTGTGTTGTTTATTTGACAAGAACTGTGGTTTTATGATAAACTTTTAAAATTTGACTTAAATTATTGGATGTGTTATTATAGATTCATGGTAAAATGGAAAGGGGGATTCCTGTGTTTAAAAAAGGGGACAAAGTGGTTTACCCTATGCACGGGGCAGGTGTAATTGAAGATATAGAAGAAAAAGAAGTTTTAGGTAAGAAGCATGTCTACTATATTATGAGGATACCTGTTGGTGATATGAAAGTAATGATTCCCAAGGAAAAAATAGATAAGATAGGGCTTAGAGAAATTGTTACAGGAGAGAAAATACAGAAAGTTTGGGCAATTTTGAAAGATAAAGAAGGTGCTATGAGTGCTAGTTGGAACCAAAGGTATAGAGCGAATTTAGAAAAGATTAAAACAGGGGATATTTTTGAAGTTGCGGAAGTAGTCAAAAATTTAGTGATTCGTGATACTGAAAAAGGTTTGTCTACAGGGGAAAAGAAAATGTTAGATAATGCGAAACAAATACTCATTAGTGAGCTGGTACTAGCTGATGAAATTGATGAGGATAGAGCGTTAGAAGAACTGGAAGACACTCTAGAAAAAACGTCATGAAAATGACGTTTTTTCTATTTAGAGTTCACGTAAAAATACTTACAAAAATATTTAAAATTGTTGAAAATTATTTTAAAAATGGGGTATAATAAGTAGATATAAGGAGGTGACAATGTGCTGCGAAGATTAGTACGGATTTTAATGACAGTCATAGGCTTTATTGCAGGACATCAATTAGTTAGCGAATTGACAACTTTAGATGCTTTAGCCGATTTAGATCTAGGGTCTGCAACAACTATAGGAGCAGCTTTAGTTGGGGGAGCCGTATTTGGACTTATTTTGTATGTTATTGCTCCTATCATAATAGATAATGTTATTCAACTGACTAAATGGATTGAAACAAAGATGCGTCCTATTCCAACTTGGGATATTATATTAGGTTCTTTTGGCTTGTTACTTGGTTTACTATTAGGGTATTTATTAGGTATTTTTATATATGAAATTCCCTGGATAGGTACTTACCTTGCCTTAGCAGTAAACTTAATAATGGGTTATCTTGGCATATTAGTAACCTATAATAGAAGAGATGAACTTTTATCTTTGTTAGATTTTTTTAATCGTTCAGATAAAAGGGTCCAAGAAAAATCACACAGCAATGTTACAAAGAAAGTATTAGATACTTCTGTTATCATTGATGGACGTATTTATGATGTATGCAATACAGGCTTTCTAGAAGGGACTTTAGTAATACCTGAATTTGTTTTAGAAGAATTAAGACATATAGCTGACTCATCTGACTTGTTAAAAAGAAATCGAGGGAGACGAGGTCTTGATATTTTAAATAAGATGCAAAAAGAAGAATCAATCGATGTTGAAATTTTCGATGGTGATGTTGATGAAACAGAAGTAGATAGTAAACTTGTAAAGTTAGCCAGGGAACTTGATGGAAAGGTTATTACTAATGATTATAATCTAAATAAAGTATCAGAGCTTCAAGGTGTACCAGTTCTTAATATAAATGAATTGGCTAATGCAGTAAAACCAGTTGTATTACCAGGAGAAGAAATGGATGTTAAAATTATAAAAGACGGTAAAGAGGCAGGTCAAGGTGTTGCTTACCTTGATGATGGTACAATGATTGTTGTAGATGGTGGAAGGAGACATATTGGTGAACAATTAGAAGTTATGGTCACAAGTGTGTTACAAACAGCAGCTGGCAGAATGATATTTGCGAAACCTAAATATCAATTAGATAGAAGTCATGCTTAGGGAGAGTGCGTTATGGATAACAAAATAATTTCTGTAGTGCTTCCTGCCGGAGGACAGGGAAAACGGATGAAATCATCACAAAACAAACAATATCTCATGTTAAATGAGGAACCAATATTGAGTCACACATGGCGGGTTTTTGCCCGCCTTACTTGTGTTTTTATTAAAGAAATTATACTAGTGGTAGCTGATGGAGAACAACAATTTTGTGAAGACGAAGTTGTTAAACCTTATATTTCAGAAAAACACCCAGAAGTCAAGGTTATTTCTGGTGGAAAAGAACGGCAGCATTCAGTTTTTGAAGGGTTGAAATTAGTATCGGAGGAGGTAGAAATGGTTGTGATCCATGATGGAGCAAGACCTCTCGTCTCTGAAGATGTTATATATCAAACGATAGGTGTTGCAAGTGAAAGTAAAAGCGCTATTTCAGCAGTACCTGTTAAGGATACTATTAAAATGATAAATAAAAATAGCAATACAGTTGAGAAAACACTCTCTCGAGACCAGCTTGTATATGTTCAAACACCGCAAGTGTTTGATAAAGAGTTGATAATTAAAGCTTATGAAAATGCCTTTAAAAAAAGAATGATTGGTACAGATGATTCTTATTTGGTGGAAATGTTAGGGCATAATGTTGATGTTGTTCAAGGCGACTATCAGAATATCAAAATAACTACACCAGAGGATTTAATTGTTGCAAAGGAAATATTGAAAGAACGGGGGTCTTAATTTGCGCATTGGACAGGGAATAGATGTACATAAACTTTCGTCAGAGGATAAGTTAGTGCTTGGTGGTATTGAAATACCAAGTGAATATGGTTTAGTAGGCCATTCTGATGCAGATGTGTTAATTCACTCTATCATGGATGCTTTGTTTGGTTCATTAGCTTTAGGAGATATTGGTAAACACTTTCCGGATACTGACGAACAGTACCGAGGTATAGATAGTAAAGTGTTATTAAAAAGGTGTTATGAACAAATAAAGTCTCATGGGTATACCCTAGTTAATTTAGATAGTACAATTATGGCAGAACGTCCAAAACTTGCACCTTATATACCACAAATAAGAAAAGAGATTTCTGAAGTGATTGATGTTAAAGTTGAAAAAATAAGTGTGAAGGCAACTACCTTTGAAGGGTTAGGCTTTGTCGGAAAAAAAGAGGGTATTATGGCACAAACAATTGTTTTGCTACAAAAAGAATAATTGTGGTAAAATTACGAGAGCTACATAAAAGATTATTTTATAATGATATATGCATAGGAGGAATGATTGTGTCTACAAAACCACGTTTAAGATTTGCACCGAGCCCTACGGGGAAAATTCATATTGGAAATATACGTACTGCGTTGTTTAATTGGTTATATGCTAGAAATATAAACGGGGAATTTATAATTAGAGTTGAGGATACTGATGCCGCTAGGTCTGTGGAAGAATATGAACAAATAATTTTCGATGCCTTGAAATGGTTAGGGTTAGGCTGGGATGAAGGACCTCAAACAGGGGGGGATTATGGTCCCTATCGTCAAAGTGAACGAAAAGATATCTACCGTGAATATGCTGATAAACTTTTAGAATCTGGTGATGCTTACTACTGTTACTGCTCTGAAGAAGATTTAGAAAAAATGAGAGAAGAACAAAAATCTCGAGGTGAGATGCCTCGTTATGATGGAAGATGCGCAGAGTTAACTGAAGAAGAGAGACAAAGGTGTGAAAATGAAGGTCGAACTCCTGTCATTAGATTTAAAGTTCCAAAGGGAAAAGATATACAAGTCTGTGACCTTGTGAAAGGCAATGTAAACTTTGAAAGTGATGGTATCGGGGATTTTATAATAATTAAGAGTGATGGGTTGCCCTCTTATAACTTTGCTTGTGCAATTGATGATTACTTGATGGATATAACTCATGTATTACGGGGAGAAGATCATTTATCTAATACACCAAGACAAGTTATGGTCTATAATGCTCTTGGATTCGATCTACCATACTTCGGTCACTTATCATTAATACTAGGGCATGATAAAGCAAAGCTAAGTAAACGACACGGGGATACATTTATTGGTGATTATCAAGAAAAAGGTTATCTACCAGAAGCAATAATGAATTTCTTGGCTCTGTTAGGTTGGTCTCCTGAAGGGGAGGAAGAGTTGTTTGCTAAAGAGCAATTAGTTGAGAAATTTGATATAAATAGAGTTGCTAAAAGTGCTGCTGTTTTTGATGTTAGTAAACTAAACTGGATGAATTCTCATTATATAAAAAATACAGAAGGTGAGCGACTTTTAGAGCTATCAAAAAAATATTTACTTGAATCAAATGTAGTAGATGAACAAGATGAGATAGAAGCTAATAAAGACTGGTATATCTCGGCTCTTAATTTAGTCAAAGAGAAAGTTTACATCCTTTCAGAAATACCTGAACAAATGAAAATATTCGAAGGTGATACACTTAAACTAGAGGACAAGGAGTTACAAGTTTTATCAGGAGACAATGTTGTTGAGCTTCTTAAAACAGTAAAAGATAAATTACTAGAACTCGAATCATTTGATCCTAAATCTATTAAAAAGACCATAAATGAAGCAGGGAAATTGGTCGGTGTCAAAGGGAAACAACTGTTTATGCCAGTGAGAGTAGCTGTTAGTGGTCAGACACATGGTCCGGAAATTGATCAGTTGATATCATTATTAGGTCGTAACAAGATAGAAAAAAGAATAGACAGTGTTATTGAACAAATTCAGAAATAAATTAATATATTGTTGACAATGCTTAGAACTAAGGGATATAATTATCAAAAACATATTATTTTAAGCTTAACAATAGAGCGGAGGATCGAGTAACCAGAAACATATAACAGAGAAATATCCCGCGGCTGAAAGGATGTTAACTCTGGTGAACTGCCCCTCCAAATTGCCTTCTGAACTTATAGTAGGAAGAGCCGGTCACCCCGTTATAGGTGTGAGGTGAATGTAATTTATTTTAAGTTACATTAATCAGAGTGGAACCGCGGTCCAACCGTCTCTGGCGTAAAGCTTGAGGCGGTTTTTTTAATAAAGGAGGGTTGTAAATGTTTACAACTATAAGAGAAGATGTTAAAGCTGTGTTTGAAAGGGATCCAGCGGCTAAGTCAGTGTTTGAGGTACTCTTATGTTATCCAGGAGTGCATGCTATCATGACTCATAGACTAGCGCACTTTCTTTATAATAAAAAAGCTTTTCTTTTGGCAAGAGTTATATCACAAATAAGTAGAATTTTAACAGGGGTTGAAATTCATCCAGGAGCTAAAATTGGTAAACGATTATTCATTGATCATGGTATGGGAATTGTCATTGGAGAAACTTGTGAGATTGGTGATGATGTAACTATATATCAAGGGGTTACTTTAGGCGGAACGGGGAAAGAAAAAGGTAAGCGACATCCCACATTAAAGGATAGGATAGTTATTGGTGTTGGTGCTAAAGTTTTGGGTCCAATAACTATTGAAGATGATGTTAAAATAGGTGGCGGATCAGTAGTTTTAGACGATGTTCCTTGTGACTCTACAGTAGTGGGAGTTCCTGGCAGAATAGTTGTGCGTAGGGGTAAAAAAATTGATAATGTAGATTTAAATCATCATGACCTACCAGACCCAGTAGCAAGTCAAATAAAACAGTTAGAACGTAGGATTGAAAAGTTACGATTTCAAATGGAAAATTTAAAGCGAGGTGATAATGATGACCATAAGGCTTTATAATACCTTAAAGAGACAAAAGGAAGAATTTGTTCCATTACGTGGTAATGAAGTGAACATGTATGTTTGTGGCCCAACAGTATATGATTACTTTCATGTAGGGAATGCTCGTGCTTTTTTGGTTTTTGATGTGGTTAGAAGGTATTTAGAATATAAGGGGTATAATGTAAATTATATTCAAAACATAACGGATATTGAAGATAAAATGATAAAAAGAGCAAATGAAAAAGGGATAACAATTTTCGAATTAGCAGAAGAATATACAGAGAAATATTTTGAAGATGCAAGAGCCATTGGAATAAAAGATGCTGATGTTCATCCGAGAGCAACAAAGCACCTTAGTGAGATTATAAATATAATAGAAGAATTGTTAGAAAAAGGTCATGCTTATCAATCGAATGGCGATGTTTACTTTGATACTGAGTCTTTTGACGGATATGGACAATTGTGCAAACAAGCCCCTGAAGACTTAGTGTCAGGAGCCAGAGTATCAGTTGACGATAGAAAGAAAAGTCCTACAGACTTTGTGTTATGGAAAGCAAGAAAAGAGGGTGAGCCTTATTGGGAAAGTCCATTTGGCCCTGGTAGACCAGGTTGGCATATTGAGTGCTCAGCTATGAGTATGAAATATTTAAATACACCATTAGATATACATGCTGGAGGCTCTGATCTAGTATTTCCACACCATGAAAACGAAATCGCTCAAAGTGAGGCAGCTACAGGCGACAAGTTTTGCAAATATTGGCTTCACGTAGGTTACTTAGAGATTGATAATCGAAAAATGTCTAAATCTATGGGTAACTTCATGACTGTAAGAGACTTCAGAGAATATTACGATCCACGGATACTCAGGCTATTTTTATTAAATGCACACTATCGAAGTCCTCTAAATTATACAGAAGATTTGATTGATCAATCTAAGAGTAGTCTAGAACGTTTAGATAACTTTTATGAGAAGTTAAAATTTTATATAGATAGCTATGAAGAAAAAGAAATGTCGGAAAAAGATACTAAGATGCTAGATTATTTACCTGTAATAAGAAAAGAATTTGAAGATTCTATGGACGATGATTTTAATACAGCGGGTGCTTTATCAGCCTTATTTAAGCTTGTTAGAGAAGCTAATGCCTATATGCAAGCTCAAGGTAATGCTAAAGTTTTAGAAAAGATTCGTGAATTGCTTATAGAGCTAGATCTTGTATTAGGAATTTTACCCCGAAAAGATGATACACTATTAAGTGAAGAAATAGAAAAGAAAATTGAAGAAAGAGAACAAGCTAGAAAACAAAAAGATTTCCAAAAAGCTGATGCAATAAGAGATGAATTAAAGGAACAGGGTATTATTCTTGAAGATACGCCCCATGGAGTGAGGTGGAAAAGGGCTTGAATGATCAATTGTTTTTTTCCGGTGAACATCCTAACTTAACATCACATGAAGCTAAGCAGTATTCTCCTCAAGTTTTAGCTTATCTTGGTGATGCTGTATTTGAACTCTATGTAAGAACTTTGAATGCACAAACACCGTATAACTCTTTGAAAAATTTACACCAAGAAACTGTACAGGTGGTCTCTGCGACTTCACAAGCTAAGATTCTAGAGAAGCTGATTCCTGAATTGACTGAAGAAGAGTATCAAATTATTAGACGGGGCAAAAATGCTAAAATGCATCAGCCTCCTAAAGGGGCAGATTTTTATGAATACAGGCAATCTACTGCTTTTGAAGCTTTAATAGGTTATTTGTATCTATGTAATCAGAAAGAAAGGATAATAGAATTATTGCAACCAGATTTGTTATTTGGAAGGGGCGCTAAGAATGAAGGTTAAACTAGTTAATTTTTCCCAAGAGCCAGATAGAACTGTCGCTGCTGCAGCTCGGTTATGCTACTCACCAAAAGGGTCTGAACAATTATGGAATGGACTTGATACAGATAAAGCGTTTAAATTGATAAAAAAACTAAAAGATATGGATCATCAATCCCCTTTTGAGCATGTTAATTTCACATTTACCATAGATGGTGTTAGTAGAACTTTATCACATCAACTTGTTCGCCATAGAATTGCTAGTTATTCACAAAAATCACAAAGGTACGTTTCTGAAGATAACTTTGATTATGTTATACCACCGTCTATTGAATCAGATCCTAATGCGAAGGAACAGTTTATTAAGGCCATGTCAGAACTCAATGACAGTTATAGAAAGTTAAAAAAGACGGTGCCAAAAGAAGATGCAAGATACTTACTACCTAATGCTTGTGAGACTCAGCTAGTAGCTACTTTTAATGCCCGTAGCTTATTTAACTTTTTTAGACTAAGATGTTGTAATAGAGCGCAGTGGGAAATTAGGAAGTTAGCTAAACAAATGTTATATGAGGTTAAAGAAGTTGCTCCTGTAATATTTGAAAAAGAGGGTGCT
The DNA here is from genome assembly GCF_002216005.1 of Natranaerobius trueperi. Classification (NCBI taxonomy): domain Bacteria; kingdom Bacillati; phylum Bacillota; class Clostridia; order Natranaerobiales; family Natranaerobiaceae; genus Natranaerobius; species Natranaerobius trueperi. The sequence continues at coordinate 73,252 of NZ_NIQC01000004.1, read as the reverse complement.
CAATGTGACGTTGACGGTACATGTCCAGAAGGTAGTAAAAGTTGTGGTAAGTATAAAGGAGTGGCAAAAAAAGAATTATGAGTAAAAAAGAGCTAATCATTGGGAAAAATTCTGTGAAAGAAGCTATTCAAGGAACAAGGAAAGTATATAAAGTTTATGTTAATAAAGAGTTGCACCCTAAATCCAGAAATGAATTGGTAAATAGTGCAAAGAAAAGCAACATAACTTTACAACAACTTTCTAGAGAAGAATTTGAACAGAAGGTTCCTTCAGGTGAGCACCAAGGTGTTGCTGCAGAAGTAGAGCCATTTAAGTACCACACACTAGAAGAAGTATTAGATAATGCAGAAAAAAAGAATAAAGCTCCTTTTCTCCTGATTTTAGATCATTTAACAGATCCTCAAAATTTAGGCGCAATACTAAGAACAGCTGATGCTGTAGCAGTAGATGGTGTAATTATTCCAAAACGGCGAAGTGTTGATATCACACCTAATGTAATCAAAGCTTCTAGTGGAGCATCGGAATATGTACCAGTTATTAAAGTTTCTAATCTTCGCCAAGTAGTGTCTAAGTTGAAAGAAAAGTGGATTTGGGTTGTTGGTGCTGATATGGATGGTGACACAGTATATTATGAATCAGACCTCAAAGGACCACTTGCTTTAGTGATGGGAAGTGAAGGTTTTGGAATAAGTGAAAAACTAAAGAATGATTGTGATTTTTTAGTAAACATACCTATGGTTGGGAATGTTAATTCGCTTAATGTAAGTGTTGCTACTGCATTACTATTATACGAACGCTTTAGACAAGAAGGGTAGCGAGCTTGGGTTGCAGGAGAAATGGAGTGATTTTTTGACTGACTATTTAATTGTAGACGGTTACAATATCATAAATGCTTGGACAAATCTCAAACAAACTGCCGAGGAAAGTCTTGAAATTAGCCGTTTGGAACTTATCGAAGAACTTGCTAAATTCAAAAACATTTTATGGAAACAAATAATAGTAGTTTTTGATGCACATTTAACTAAAGAAAAAAAACGTCACACAGAGGAAAGTTCTGGCGTTATGGTAATCTTTACCCAAGAAGGGGAAACAGCTGACAGCCTTATTGAAGCACTAGTATATGAACTGGTGACCCAAGGAAATGTAGAAGTAGCTACTTCTGATTGGCAGGAACAACGAGTGATTTTAGGTAAAGGAGCCGCTAGATTGTCGGCTAGAAACCTAAAAGATATTACTAATGCGACGACGCAACGTATACGTAAACGTTATATCAATAAAGATGATAGTAAAAATACTTTGGGGAATCTTTTAGATGAGAGGATGAAAGAAAAACTTAATAGCTTTCGACAAAGTGATTAGTTTTCCCTTCTTTTACTTGACGATTTCTTTTTAGTTAATGTATAATTATTATGTGTTAAGCTAATATAAGCTTGTTACCCGAGAATATAAACCGGAGGCGATGCATGTGAGTCAAGGCGCTCAGGATATTTTCCAGAAGTATGATCTCAAAAGTGATGAAGATGTGGCTAGAAGAGCTAGAGATGGTTGTCATGAATCATTAGAGTTTTTAATTGGCAAGTATAAAAATTTCGTTCGAGCTAAAGCGAGGTCATACTTTTTAATTGGAGCGGACCGTGAAGATATTATACAAGAAGGTATGATTGGTTTATATAAGGCAATAAGGGATTTTCGAGGGGACAAGCTATCGTCGTTTAAAGCCTTTGCAGAACTATGTATAACACGTCAAATAATAACGGCAATAAAAACTGCTACCAGACAAAAGCATATTCCTCTAAATTCTTATGTTTCTTTGGATAAACCAATTTATGATGAGGATTCGGATAGAACTTTATTAGATGTGATTTCTGGCGTTAGAATAACTGACCCTGAATATCTAATGGTAAATCGGGAAGAATATAATAATATCGAGTTAAAGATGACAGAAATCCTTAGCAGCCTTGAATGGAAAGTTCTTATGCTTTACTTAGAGGGTAAAAGTTACCAAGAAATTGCTATAGAGCTTAATAGACATGTGAAATCGATTGATAATGCCTTGCAAAGGGTGAAAAGAAAGTTAGAACGTTATCTAAATATTAGAGCTGATTAATTTCAACTTAAGGGTTGACTTTTGTTTAGAATAAATGTATAATTACACATGTCATTGATGAGACAGCGTAAAAATTATGGAGAGATACCCGAGTTTGGCCAAAGGGGGCAGACTGTAAATCTGCTGGCGTTAGCCTTCGAAGGTTCGAATCCTTCTCTCTCCACCAGCGAGCGGGTGTAGCTCAGTGGTAGAGCCCTGGCCTTCCAAGCCAGTTGCGTGGGTTCGATTCCCATCACCCGCTCCAGCAAACGACGCGGGGTGGAGCAGCCTGGTAGCTCGTCGGGCTCATAACCCGGAGGTCGCAGGTTCAAATCCTGCCCCCGCAACCATTTGAATATTATGGAGCGAGCTCGCGTAGCTCAGCTAGGTTAGAGCGCATCCTTGGTAAGGATGAGGCCACCGGTTCAAATCCGGTCGTGAGCTCCATACATGGCGGCGTAGCTCAGTTGGCTAGAGCATGCGGTTCATACCCGCAGAGTCCGGGGTTCGAATCCCTGCGCCGCTACCATTTAAACCTTAAATATGTGAAACGCATATTTTTTTTGTTTTTAATTGAAACTGCTATATTTTTTGATTTTTATGAACGATTCGATTATAATTGAAGTGGACATGTCAGAAAATTTCAAAGATCACGTTTAAAGGTTTATGGACGGTGGCATTATCAATCAAACATAAGTAAGGAGGATTAAGTATGGGTAAAGAAAAGTTTGAAAGAACGAAACCGCATGTTAATATAGGAACCATTGGTCACGTTGACCACGGAAAGACGACTTTAACAGCAGCAATGACTACTTGTATTTCATCAGCTGGTGGAGCAGAGAGAATGGATTATGATAAGATTGACCGTGCTCCAGAAGAGAAAGAGCGTGGAATTACAATTAGTACTTCCCACGTTGAGTATGAATCAGACAATCGTCACTATGCACACGTAGACTGCCCAGGACACGCAGACTATGTAAAGAACATGATCACTGGTGCAGCACAGATGGATGGTGCGGTACTAGTAGTTAGTGCAGCAGACGGACCTATGCCACAGACAAGAGAGCACATCCTACTAAGTCGTCAGGTAGGGGTTCCTCATATTGTAGTATTCTTAAACAAAGCAGATATGGTGGATGACGAAGAACTATTAGAACTAGTAGAGATGGAAGTAAGAGATCTATTAAGTGAATATGACTTCCCAGGAGACGATACTCCAGTTGTAACAGGTTCAGCATTAAAAGCTACTGAATGTGGATGTGGAGATCGCGAATGTGATAGCTGTGGACCAATTTGGGAGCTAGTAGATGCAATTGATGACTACATCCCAACTCCAGAGCGTGATGTAGATAAGCCATTTATCATGCCAATTGAAGACGTGTTCAGTATCACAGGACGAGGGACAGTTGCAACAGGTAGAGTAGAGCGAGGAGACGTTAAAGTAAACGACGAAGTAGAAATTGTAGGTATGGCAGATAAGCCTAAGAAGACTGTTGTTACTGGAGTAGAGATGTTCAGAAAGTCAATGGATTCAGCAGAAGCTGGAGACAACATTGGAGCATTACTACGAGGGGTAAACAGAGAAGATATAGAAAGAGGTCAGGTATTGGCCAAGCCAGGAAGTATCAATCCTCATACTCATGTTAAAGCAGAGGTTTATGTACTAAAGAAAGAAGAGGGAGGACGTCACACTCCATTCTTCCCAGGTTATAGGCCTCAGTTCTTCTTCAGAACAACAGACGTTACCGGTGTAATTGAACTACCAGAAGGAGTAGAGATGGTAATGCCAGGAGACAACGTACAGATGGAAATTAAGTTGATTACTCCGATCGCTATTGAAGAAGGTTTAAGGTTTGCTATCCGCGAAGGTGGTAAAACTGTTGGTGCTGGTGTTGTAGCTAGCATTGTTGAGTAGGATAGAGGCCAGGGCATAGTCCCTGGCCTTTCGATTTCTTTTAATGTATATTAGATTAAGTATACTACACTAAAAAATGTAACAATCATTGTTAGTTAATCTGTTGACATACAGTTTATGTTGTGATAGATTTGTAAAAGTGATAAACTGGCTATAAGCAGTGTTTCTACCAGGAGGTGCTAAAGATGCGAGTTAAAATAACTCTTGAGTGTACTGAATGCAAACAGAGAAATTACAAGAGCTATAAAAATAAACAGAACGATCAGGACAGAGTTGAATTGAACAAGTACTGTAGATTTTGCAATCGTCATACACTTCACAAAGAAACCAAATAACAATTCAATCAAGATCGTATGTTAATTACTGAGTCATTTAAAAAGGTGGGAGTGGTATGGGTTTCTTTCAGAAGGCTAAAAAGTTCTTAAAAGAAACAAAGTCCGAGCTGAAAAAAGTAAATTGGCCTAATAAGCAACAGTTGATAACATATACTGGTGTAGTATTTATGACTGTTGCATTAGTTGGTGTATATTTCTGGATCCTAGATACAGGATTCTTAGGTATAATTCAGCTTATAATCAACTAAAATTTTTCAAATAGGAGGGAAGGGATCTAGTGGTCCCTGATACTATGGAAAACAATTGGTTTGTAGTTCATACTTATTCTGGGTATGAAAACAAAGTTAAAACTAACTTAGAAAAAAGAGTCGACTCCATGGGTATGAACGACAAGATTTTCCGAGTGATAGTTCCTACTGAAACACAAGTTAACATTAAAGACGGTCGCAGAAAGGAACAAGAGAAAAAAGTTTTCCCAGGGTATGTATTAGTTGAAATGGTATTAGATGACGATTCATGGTATGTGGTTCGAAATACTCCAGGAGTGACAGGGTTTGTCGGTTCTGGCACTAAACCTGTACCCCTTAGCCAAGATGAAGTTGCAGGTATTATGAAACAGATGGGGTATGAAGAACCGAGAAAAGATGTTGACTTAGAAGTAAACGATGAAGTTAAGATTCTAGAAGGTCCATTTGAAAACTTTAATGGTAAAATTGAAGAGGTATATCCTGATAAAGAGAAAATTAAAGTGACTGTTTCTATGTTTGGTAGGGAGACGCCTGTAGAACTTGATTTTGACCAAGTTAAACAAGTGTAAAAGAGAAAATAGGAGGTGAGATCATGGCTAAAAAGGTTGTTCAAGTAATAAAGCTACAAATCGAAGCCGGGAAAGCGACGCCTGCTCCACCTGTTGGTCCTGCTTTAGGTCAGCATGGTGTTAATATAATGTCTTTTTGTAAAGAATTTAACGACAAAACTGCTAATCAAGCAGGTATGTTAATTCCGGTAGAGATCTCTGTTTACGAGGACCGCTCATTTACCTTTATCACTAAAACACCACCTGCTGCTGTTTTATTAAAGAAGGCTGCTGGTATTGATAAAGCTAGTGGTGAGCCTAATCTTAATAAAGTAGCAACAGTTGGTAAAGATAAAGTAAAAGAAATTGCAGAAATTAAAATGCAAGATATGAATGCAGCTGATTTAGAAGCAGCCATGAAAATGGTTGAAGGTACAGCTCGCAGTATGGGTATTGTTATCGAAGGTTAATCACCTTCGATAATTAAAATAAAAGTTTCGTGGGAGGGTGATCCCGCTAAAACCACAAGGAGGTTAGTATTATGGCCAATAAAAGAGGGAAAAGATATTTAGAACTATCTGAAAAGATAGATAGAAGCACTCTATATGCACCAGAAGAAGCGTTTAATTTAGCTAAAGAAGTAAGTAAGGCTAACTTTGATGAAACGGTTGAAGCTGCATGTAGATTGGGTGTTAATCCTAAATACAATGACCAGCAAGTTAGAGGTGCAATCGTCTTACCTCATGGAACCGGAAAATCAATGAAAGTTGTTGTGTTTGCAAAAGGTGAAAAAGCACAAGAAGCTGAAAACGCTGGTGCTGATGTAGTAGGTGCTGAAGATCTTGTGAGTAAGGTTGAAGAAGGCTTTCTAGATTTTGATGTTGCTATTGCCACTCCCGATATGATGGGTCTTGTAGGTAAACTAGGTCGAGTATTAGGGCCTAAAGGGTTAATGCCTAACCCGAAAGCAGGAACAGTTACCAATGATGTAGCAAAAGCTGTTACAGATGCTAAAGCTGGTAAAGTTGAGTTCAGAGTTGATCGTGCAGGTAATGTACATGTTCCTATTGGAAAAGCATCATTTGAAACTGAAAAGCTAAAAGAAAACTTTGAAGCTCTTATGGATGCTATTATTAAAGCAAGACCTGCTGCTGCAAAAGGGCAGTATTTGAAAAGCGTTTCAGTTTCTACTACGATGGGACCAGGTATCAAAATAAATCCTCAACAAGTGACTGGTTAAACTTAATTGAAAAGTGTTTGCCAAAGAAACACGATTATGATAATATAATCTTGTCGTTAAACTAAATAAAGTCCTTCGACTAACCGTAGACAGTAGGTGCCCTTTGGCTTAAAACCCTACCGAGGTTAGAGAATTTTTTAGGTGAAGTGTATTCACTATACCTATATAAAAGTCTCTACCTGTCTTACGGTTGGAGACTTTTTTGTTTTAAATGAGCTATAGGAGGTGAAAGGCTTGAAAAAAACTCGGCAACAAAAAGAACAATTGGTACAAGAACTTACTGAAAAACTTTCTAATTCACAAGGTGCCGTACTAGTTGACTATCGTGGGCTTGATGTTTCCCAGATGGAAGAGCTTCGAGGAAAGTTAAGAGAAGCAGAAGTAGATTTCAAAGTAGTTAAAAATACATTGACTAAAATAGCCGCAGAAGAAGTGGGGATTGAAAATCTAGATAGTCACCTAGAAGGACCAATTGGAATTGCGTTTGGCTTTGAAGATCCAGTAGCCCCTGCTAAGATCTTGAATGACTTTGCTAAAGATAATGAAGAACTAGAGTTAAAAGCTGGAATTTTAGAGGGCTCTGTGATCGGTGAAGATAAAGTTAAAGAGCTTGCCAAACTACCTAGCCGAGAAGAACTACTTGGAAAAGTTGCAGGTACATTCCAGGCTCCTATTACTGGATTTGCAAGCACTTGCCAAGGAGTTATTCGCAAGTTTGTATATGCGGTTGAAGCTGTTCGCAAGGAGAAAGAAGAGGCAAGCTAATTCACTTGTCAACTAACTATACTAAAATTTGAATATTAAAAATCATGAGGAGGTATACAAAAATGTCTAAAGTACAAGAAATTATGGATATTGTAAAAGAAATGACTGTTTTAGAATTATCAGAACTGGTTAAGGAAATGGAAGAAGAATTTGGTGTTAGTGCTGCTGCACCTGCAGCTGCTCCAGCGCCTGCAGCAGGTGGAGATGCTGGTGCTGCTGAAGCTGAACAGACTGAATTTGATGTTGTATTAAACGATGCTGGACAGAAAAAGATCCAAGTTATCAAAACTATCAAAGAAGCTACTGGCATTGGTCTAAAAGAAGCTAAAGCTTTAGCTGATGAGCTACCAAAAGCAGTTAAAGAAAAAGTTAGTAAAGAAGAAGCTGAAGACTTAAAAGCTAAGATTGAAGAAGCTGGTGGAGATGTAGAAATTAAGTAATCTGAAAAATGAGCACCTTGTGAGAAGACAAGGTGCTCTTATTTATCTGAAAAAAATATTGACTTTATGTCTATGTTATGTTAATATCTAAAGATGCTATGAGATAATACGACTAAATATTTTCTAACTTATATAATTTAAGTTAGAATATTTTTTTTTATTAGGGGTATCATAATTTAGATAGACTGTAAGTTTTTATGTATGGGCTAAATTTTGGGTGTGAGGGGTGAAACGAACTATGGCAAAACCTGCATCTGAACTTATTGAGCAGCGTAGAAGTTTTTCAAAGCTTGATGAAGTTTATGAGTTGCCTGATCTTGTTGAAATCCAAAAACGTTCTTACCAGTGGTTTCTTGAAGAAGGTCTTCATGAGATGTTTGATGACATCTCACCAATTGAAGATTTTACAGGTGGCTTGGTATTAGAATTTGTGGATTATTCATTAGGAGAACCTAAGTACTCCGTTGAAGAGTGTAAAGAAAGAGATGTTACGTACTCTGTTCCATTGAAAGTGAAAGTTCGTTTAGTAAACCAGGAAACTGGTGAAGTTAAAGAACAGGAAGTTTTCATGGGTGATTTTCCATTAATGACTGAAAATGGAACATTTATAATTAATGGTGCTGAACGAGTCATTGTATCACAGTTGGTTCGTTCCCCCGGTACGTATTTCAATAGTGCGATTGATACTAATGGAAACACCTTGTATTCAGGAACTATTATACCTAATAGAGGTGCTTGGTTAGAATTTGAAATGAATGCACAAAATGTCATTTCAGTAAGAGTTGACAGGACTAGAAAGCTTCCTGTTACAGTACTTATCAGAGCCTTAGGATATGGTACAGATGATGACATTTTCCAACTTTTTGGAGAAGACCCACGAATAAGAGCAACATTAGAGAAAGATCATACAGATTCCTATGAGTCAGGGATTTTAGAAATATATAAAAAACTACGGCCAGGAGAACCTTTAAATACTGAAAATGCAAAAAGTCTTTTCGAATCATTATTCTTTGATCCTAAGAGATATGACTTGGCAAAGGTAGGCCGTTATAAAATTAATCAAAAACTTGAATTATCTGATCGTTTACAAGGACAAAAAGTCAATGAAACAATAACTGATGAAGAAACAGGCGAAGTTCTAGTAGACGAGGGCCAAGTATTAGAAAGAGAAGACATCGAAAGATTACAAGAAGCAGGGATTAAACGTGTTAGAATTGCGCTAGAGGATGAAAATCGTGAAGGCGTTGTTCTTTCAAACGGTAAGATAGATAATAATGTAAAAAATCTCTCTAGAGATGATATTATAGCTTCTATCGGATATATGTTAAATTTAATTGATGGTTTAGGTTATGTAGATGATATTGATCACTTAGGAAACAGAAGGATCCGTTGTGTTGGAGAATTGCTACAAAACCAGTTTAGAATAGGACTTTCTCGTATGGAAAGAGTAGTTAGAGAAAGAATGACAATTCAAGATGTTGAGAGTATAACTCCTTCTGCATTGATCAATATTAGACCTGTTATTGCATCAATTAAAGAATTTTTTGGAAGCAGTCAATTGTCACAATTTATGGATCAAACAAATCCATTAGCTGAATTAACTCATAAAAGGCGGTTAAGTGCCCTTGGACCAGGCGGTTTAAGTAGGGAAAGAGAAGGATTTGAAGTGCGTGACGTTCACCACTCTCACTATGGACGTATGTGTCCGATTGAGACACCTGAAGGGCCGAATATCGGGTTAATAAACTCTTTATCAACTTATGGTCGAGTAAATGAATTTGGTTTTATTGAAACACCTTATCGTAGAGTTGATAAAAAGACTAATAAAGTAACTGAGGACATTGAATATCTTACAGGGCATGAAGAAGATAAATATGTTATAGCTCAGGCAAACACTCCTTTAAATGAAGAGGGTGAATTTGCGACAGATCGTATCACAGCAAGACTTCGTCATGAGACTGTAATAACGACTCCAGATAAGATAGATTATATGGACGTATCACCTAAACAACTTGTAAGTGTTGCTACAGCTCAGATACCGTTCTTAGAAAATGATGACGCTAACAGAGCTTTAATGGGTAGTAACATGCAGCGACAAGCAGTTCCGTTACTTAAGAGTGATTCTCCACTTGTGGGGACTGGTATTGAATATAGAACCGCCTATGATTCAGGAGCAGTGGTTAAAAGTAAGGCTGATGGTATTGTTGAAAAAGTTCAGTCAAACGAAATTTGGATAAAAAGACATGATAATGGTAAAGGGCGTAAAATTAATGGTCGTACAGGAGAAGTTTTTGAAGGTGAAATCGGAGAAGTAAAAACTGGTTACGATATTTACACTCTACAAAAGTTTCAGCGTTCTAACCAAGGAACTTGTATGAATCAAGTACCACTTGTAAGAAAGGGTATCGAGGTAAAAACTGGTGATGTCCTCGCAGATGGGCCTTCGACTGAGAATGGTGAGATTGCTCTAGGGCGAAATGTATTAGCAGCTTTTATGCCTTGGGAAGGTTATAATTATGAGGACGCTATTTTAATTAGTGAAAAACTAGTTAAAGATGATACCTTCACATCAATTCATATTGAAGAATATGAAGCTGAAGCACGTGATGCTAAACTAGGTCCTGAAGAAATCACAAGAGACATTCCAAATGTAGGAGAAGACGCTCTTAAAAACTTAGATGAAAGAGGGATTATAAGGGTAGGCGCTGAAGTTAAATCTGGTGATATATTAGTAGGTAAAGTTACACCAAAAGGTGAAACGGAATTAACAGCTGAAGAGAGACTTTTAAGAGCTATCTTTGGTGAAAAAGCGCGTGAAGTTAGAGATACTTCACTTAAAGTTCCCCATGGTGAAAAAGGAATCGTTGTTGATGTTAAAGTATTTAACAGGGAAGATGGAGATGAATTACCACCAGGGGTAAACCAACTTGTTAGAGTTTATATTGCTCAGAAAAGAAAAATATCAGAAGGTGACAAAATGGCAGGTCGCCACGGTAACAAAGGTGTAATTGCAAAGATTCTTCCAGAAGAAGATATGCCTTTTTTACCTGATGGGACACCGCTTGAAATTGTATTGAGTCCTTTAGGTGTACCCTCACGTATGAACTTAGGACAGGTGCTTGAGGTTCATCTAGGCTGGGCAGCAAAGGCTTTAGGTATAAAAATGGCTACACCAGTGTTTGATGGTGCTAATGAAGAAGAAATAAGATCAGTATTAAAAGAGGCAGGGTTTTCTGCAAATGGTAAAACCACCTTAGTTGATGGTCGAACAGGAGAACCTTTTGATAACGAAGTGACAGTAGGGTATATGTATATGTTAAAGTTAGCACACCTAGTAGATGACAAAATCCATGCACGCTCAACAGGACCCTATTCACTTGTTACACAACAGCCTCTTGGAGGAAAAGCTCAATTTGGTGGCCAAAGATTTGGTGAAATGGAAGTTTGGGCCCTTGAAGCGTATGGTGCAGCTTACAGCTTACAAGAACTATTAACTGTAAAAAGTGACGATGTTTCTGGTCGTGTTAAAACATATGAATCAATTGTCAAGGGCGAAAATGTCCCAGAACCCGGGATACCTGAGTCATTTAAAGTTCTGATAAAAGAGCTACAAAGTTTAGGTATGGATGTTAGAGTTCTCAATGAGGAAGAAGGATTAGTTTCTGTTAAAGATGGTGAAGGAAATGAAGAAGTTGTATCTGTCGATGAGTTAAACCTAGACTTGAAAGATGTCACGGAAGATGTTGACGAATGAAAAGAAAATTAAACCTTAATGTTTATGACTTTACCATCAATCGGCGAAGAAGGGAGAGATGGCCCCTTGATAGATGTTAATAGTTTCAATGCTTTAAAAATAGGTTTAGCTTCACCTGAACAAATTAGATCTTGGTCTAAGGGTGAAGTTAAAAAACCTGAGACGATTAATTACAGAACGTTAAAACCTGAAAAAGAAGGGTTATTTTGTGAAAAAATCTTTGGACCGCAAAAAGATTGGGAGTGTCATTGCGGTAAGTACAAACGTGTAAGGTATAAAGGGATTGTATGTGATCGATGTGGAGTTGAAGTGACTCAGTCTAAAGTTCGAAGAGAAAGGATGGGGCACATTGAATTAGCTGCCCCGGTCAGTCATATTTGGTATTTTAAAGGGATACCAAGTAGATTAGGGTTATTACTGAATATGTCTCCTCGTGCATTAGAAAAGGTGCTATATTTTGCTTCATATGTGGTAATAGATCCAGGCGAGACAGCTCTTACTAAAAAACAGCTACTAACTGAAACAGAATATCGGGAGTACTATGAAAAGTATCAAACTCAATTTAAAAAAGGCACAGGATTCAAAGCGTTAATGGGTGCAGAGGCAATCAAAGAGCTCCTGAGAGAAATAGACTTAGAAAAACTTGCATCAGAATTAAGAACGGATTTAAAAACAGCAAAAGGCCAGAAGAAAGTTAGAACGGTAAGGCGATTAGAAGTTGCTGAGTCTTTTAGAAACTCAAATAACAAACCTGAGTGGATGATAATGGATGTTATACCTATTATCCCACCTGATCTTCGCCCTATGGTTCAACTAGATGGAGGCAGGTTTGCTACCTCAGATCTTAACGATTTATACAGACGTGTTATCAATCGAAACAACAGATTAAAAAGACTACTTAACCTAGGTGCACCTGATATTATCGTACGTAATGAAAAACGCATGTTACAGGAAGCGGTTGATGCACTAATTGATAACGGACGAAGAGGTAGAGCTGTAACAGGCCCTGGTAATCGACCCTTGAAATCATTAAGTGATATGCTAAAAGGAAAGCAAGGTAGGTTCCGTCAAAACTTATTGGGTAAACGTGTTGATTATTCAGGACGGTCAGTGATCGTTGTAGGTCCTGAATTAAAAATATATCAATGTGGGCTTCCTAAAGAAATGGCCCTTGAGTTGTTTAAACCGTTTGTCATGAAACGACTAGTAGAAAAAGAAACTGCTCACAATATTAAAAGTGCTAAACGAATGGTAGAAAAAATACGACCAGAAGTTTGGGATGTTTTAGAAGAAGTTATTAAGGAACACCCAGTACTTTTAAACAGAGCTCCAACACTGCATCGACTTGGTATTCAAGCTTTCGAACCAGTATTAATCGAAGGAAGAGCTATACAAATTCACCCATTAGTATGTCCGGCATACAACGCAGACTTTGATGGTGACCAAATGGCAGTCCATGTTCCACTATCAGCTGAAGCACAAGCAGAAGCTAGAATATTAATGCTAGCAAGCCAAAACATCTTGAACCCAAAAGATGGAAGCCCTGTAGCAACACCAACTCAGGACATGGTACTAGGAAGTTATTACTTGACACTAGAAAAGGAAAATCAGGAAACAAGAGATTATTACTTTACAGGCCCAGATGAAGCTATAATGGCTTATCAATCAAAAGATATTGGATTACACACTCTAGTAGCTGTTGATATTAGAAAATATAAGGGTAAAAACTTTGACCTGCCTGAAAACAACAAACCATCAAATAGTCATTTATTAATTACAACTGTAGGTAAGATAATATTTAATCAAATTTTCCCTGAAGAATTTCCATTTGTAAATGGTGCTGAACCGGGATTAACTGAAAAAGATTGGTTACTGCCTGGTGAGCAGTTATCAGAAAAATTAAAAGAACGGGGTATCAAAGAGGCAGTACAAAAAGGTTCACTAGGAGATCTTGTTGGACATTGCTACAGCAAATACGGAAGTACTAGAACTGCTGAAATCCTAGATGCAATGAAAGAATACGGTTATTACTACTCAACAAAAGCAGGAGTAACAATTGGTGTAGATGATGTTGTTGTCCCTGAGGAAAAGAAAAATATTATCGAGTCTGCTGAAGGTGAAGTAGAAAAAGTAGAAAAACAGTTCCGTAGAGGTTTGATTACAGATCAAGAAAGATACAATCGTGTTATTGAAACGTGGAACGATGCAAAAGATCAAGTAACAGATACTGTTATGGGCAGCCTTGAAACATTTAACCCGATATATATGATGGCTACATCAGGAGCTCGTGGTAATGTTTCTCAGATTACTCAGCTTGCCGGTATGAGAGGGTTGATGGCTGATCCAACTGGTCGAATCATTGACCTACCGATCAAAGCGAACTTCCGTGAAGGACTGACAGTTTTAGAATACTTTATTTCAACACATGGTGCCCGAAAAGGGTTAGCTGACACCGCTCTTAAAACAGCAGATTCAGGTTACTTGACTAGAAGATTAGTTGATGTAAGTCAAGATGTGATCGTTAGAGAAGAAGATTGCGGAGATGTTCAAGGTGTTGAAGTAGAGGATATTAGAAATGGAAACGAAATCATAGAAGGAATATATGACCGAATTATAGGTAGATTTTCAGCAGAAGACGTTAAAGATCCTGAAACAGGCGAAATTATAGTTGGTGAAAAAGAATACATCACAGAGGATATCGCAGACAAAATTTTAGCAACGGGAAGAACAAGCATACACATACGATCAGTTCTAACCTGTAGAACTAAACACGGTGTATGTGTGAAATGCTACGGTAGAGATCTAGCAACAGGTGGCATTGCAAACGTTGGAGAGTCTGTTGGTATCATTGCAGCACAATCTATAGGTGAACCAGGTACTCAACTGACAATGCGTACTTTCCATACAGGTGGAGTTGCTGGGGATGATATTACACAAGGTTTACCAAGGATTGAAGAGCTATTTGAGGCGCGAAAACCAAAAGGTTTAGCTGTAATAACAGAAATAGCTGGAGCAGTTAGTCTGAAAACTGAAAACAACAAACGTAAGGCGATAGTTACTCCTGAAAAAGGAGAAGAAAAAATCTATAATATTCCTTACGGTGCTAGATTAAAAATAAAAGACGGTGATGAAGTAAAAGCAGGCGAGGAGTTAACAGAAGGTTCTATTAACCCTCATGAACTATTGAAAGTTAAAGGTGCTCGTGGTGTTCAACTATATATCTTACAAGAGGTTCAAAAAGTATATAGAATGCAAGGTGTTGATATCAGTGATAAGCACGTTGAAGTAATCATTAGACAGATGTTAAAAAAGGTTAAAATTGAGGAAGCTGGAGACACTGATATGTTACCGGGTAGTTATGTGGACTTTTATGAATTTGAAAAGATAAATGAACAAGTTAAAACTGAGGGTGGCGAACCTGCTAAAGGAAAATCTTTATTACTTGGAATTACTAAGGCTTCGCTTGCTACTGATAGCTTTTTATCAGCAGCATCATTCCAAGAAACAACTAGAGTGCTTACAGAGGCAGCGATAAAAGGTAAGGTTGACCCACTCATAGGTTTAAAAGAGAATGTTATTATTGGTAAATTAGTACCAGCTGGAACTGGTACACCAAAGTATCAACAGGTTCAATCTAAAATAAGTAATGGTTTAGAAGAATTCACGAATACAGAAAATGAACAAATCGAAAAAGATGATGAGATAACAGTTGACACAACTGAGTAATGCTGTTAGAATACTTAAGTGTGTATTTTGAACTGTTATAATAGGAGGGATCGCCATGTCCCTTGAAAAATTAAATCAAGCGAAAGAAAAAGTTGTTGGTGTTAAAGAAACACTTCGTGCAATTGACGAAGGTGAGGCCAAAACTATTTATATTGCAAAAGATGCTGATGAAAACATTGTAAAACCTTTAAAACTAAAATGTGAAGAAAAGCAGATTGATATTGTGCAAGTAACTTCTATGAAAGAACTAGGAGAAGCTGCTGGCATAGAAGTGAAAGCAACATCTGCCTGTATTAGAGATTAGTCTAAACTCGGGAGGGGTTATACCCTCTCGGGGATTTGTATGTTTAATAGCAGAGAAAAAGGAGGTGGATTTTGTGCCAACTATAAACCAACTGATTAGAAAGAGAAGAGATCAAGTCGGAAAGAAAAGGAACGCTCCGGCCCTAGAAAAGTGCCCTCAAAAAAGAGGTGTTTGCACTAGAGTATCCACTACTACTCCCAAAAAGCCGAACTCAGCTCTACGTAAAATTGCAAGGGTAAGACTTACAAACGGAATGGAAGTTACAGCATATATTCCAGGTATTGGTCACAACCTGCAAGAGCACTCTGTAGTTTTAGTCAGAGGAGGTAGGATTAAAGACCTGCCGGGTGTTAGATATCAAGTTGTCCGCGGTGCACTTGATACAGCTGGAGTTGAAAATAGAGCGCAAGGACGTTCTAAGTATGGAACTAAGAAAGCTTAGTTTGCTGGATGATTCTGCATAGGGAAGGGAGGTAATTGCCGATGAGTAGAAAAGGACCAGCTCCAAAGCGAGAAGTGACCCCAGATCCAATATATAACAGTGAAATGGTTACTAAATTTATTAACAACCTTATGGTTGATGGAAAAAGAGGGCTTGCTCAGAGAATCTTTTACAGAGCTTTGGAAATAGTAGAGGAAAGAACAAATGAAAATTCTTTAGACGTTTTTGAAGAAGCTGTAAATAATGTGATGCCTGTATTAGAAGTTAAAGCTCGTAGAGTCGGAGGGGCTACTTACCAGGTGCCTGTTGAAGTGGACCCTGACAGAAAGCAAGTTTTGGCTATTAGATGGCTAGTAAACTATTCTCGAGAAAGAGGAGAACGTTCCATGGGGGATAGGTTAGCCGGTGAGTTAGTAGATGCCTACAACAATACTGGTGGCGCTATTAAGAAGAAAGAAGACACTCATAAAATGGCAGAAGCCAATAAAGCTTTTGCACATTACAGATGGTAATTTGATACCAAAAAACAATTGTATGCAAGTAACAATTAGTGACGCAATAAAAAAGGGGGGATGCTAAATGACAAGGCAATTTCCTTTGGAAAAGACAAGGAATATCGGTATAATGGCCCACATTGATGCTGGGAAAACAACTACTACCGAGAGGATATTGTTTTACACAGGCCGTGTGCATAAGTTAGGTGAGACGCATGACGGGGCTTCGGTTATGGACTTTATGGACCAAGAACAGGAACGTGGTATCACTATCGCTTCTGCTGCGACTACTTGTCAATGGCAAGATCACAGAGTTAACATTATTGATACGCCAGGGCACGTGGATTTCACAGTTGAAGTTGAGCGTTCTCTTAGAGTCTTAGACGGAGCTGTTGGTGTATTTTGTGCTAAAGGTGGGGTTGAGCCACAGTCAGAGACTGTTTGGCATCAGGCTGATCGATATGAAGTACCAACAATTGCTTATGTTAATAAAATGGACATTATGGGCGCAGACTTCCACAATGTTGTGGATATGATGAATGAAAGATTACAAGCAAATCCTGTACCTATTCAATTACCAATTGGAAAAGAAGAAGACTTCCAAGGTATCATAGACTTAATTGAGAACACTGCAGTTATCTATAAGGATGATCTAGGAACTGAATGGGAGACAATTGACATTCCTGAAGATATGGTAGATTTAGCAGAAGAATATAGAGAAAAATTGGTGGAAGCTGCAGCAGAACAAGATGAAGAACTTATGATGAAGTACCTAGAAGGAGAAGAAGTGACATCTGATGAGTTAAGAACTGCTATTAGAGAGGGTTGTTTGAATAACAACTTGACACCTGTGTTGTGTGGTTCTTCTTATAAAAACAAAGGTGTACAGTTCCTTTTAGATGCAGTTATTGAATATCTACCAGCTCCTACAGATGTTCCACCTATTGAAGGTGTAAAACCTGGTGAAGAAGAAAATGAAGAGGCTGAAAAGCTTAAAAGGGCCAGTGATGATGAAGAACCATTTAGTGCATTGGCTTTCAAAATTGTAGCAGACCCTTATGTTGGTAAACTTTGCTTTTTCAGAGTTTACTCTGGTTCAATAAAAGCAGGTTCATATGTTTACAACCCAGTTAAAGGTAAAAAAGAAAGGGTTGGAAGAATTCTTCAAATGCATGCTAACCACAGAGAAGAGCGTGATGTAGTATATACTGGTGATATCGCGGCTGCGGTTGGTCTTAAGAACACAAGCACAGGAGACACTTTATGTGATACAGATGATCATATTGTTCTTGAATCCATGCAGTTCCCTGAACCTGTTATAGATGTTGCGATTGAACCTAAAACAAGAGCAGACCAAGAAAAGCTTTCAGTTTCATTACAAAAGCTAGCTGAAGAGGATCCTACATTCAAGACTAAGACTGATGAAGAAACTGGTCAAACAATCATCTCAGGGATGGGAGAACTACACCTAGAGGTTATTGTTGATAGGTTACTTAGAGAGTTCAAAGTTGAAGCTAATGTTGGTAAACCTCAAGTTGCTTACAAAGAAACTATTAGAAAACCAGTTGATACAGAAGGTAAATTCATTCGACAGTCAGGTGGTCGAGGACAATACGGACACGCCGTCATGAAACTTGAACCTCAAGATAGAAGCGAAGGGTATGAGTTTGTTGATAAGATTGTTGGGGGAGTTATCCCAAGAGAATACATTCCGTCTGTTGACAATGGTATTCAAGAAGCAATGCAGAATGGTGTTTTAGCAGGTTATCCAGTAGTAGATATTAAAGCTACACTTTACGATGGTTCTTATCACGAGGTTGACTCTAACGAATCTGCATTTAAAATTGCAGGATCAATGGCCTTTAAAGATGGGGTGAAAAAAGCCGACCCTGTGCTTTTAGAACCTATCATGAAAGTTGAAGTAGTCGTTCCAGAAGACTACATGGGGGACGTAATGGGTGATGTTAATTCACGAAGAGGTCGAATAGAAGGAATGGAAGAGCGTTCTGGATCAAGGCTTATCAGTGCTTTTGTTCCTTTATCTGAAATGTTTGGTTATGCTACTGAATTAAGATCTACCACTCAAGGTAGAGGTTCATATACAATGGAATTTTCTCATTATGAAGAAGTTCCTGATAACATTGCAAAAGAAATTATTGAAGGCGAAAGCTAAAACAATCTAGTGAGGAGGTAGTTAAGATGGGTAAAGAAAAGTTTGAAAGAACGAAACCGCATGTTAATATAGGAACCATTGGTCACGTTGACCACGGAAAGACGACTTTAACAGCAGCAATGACTACTTGTATTTCATCAGCTGGTGGAGCAGAGAGAATGGATTATGATAAGATTGACCGTGCTCCAGAAGAGAAAGAGCGTGGAATTACAATTAGTACTTCCCACGTTGAGTATGAATCAGACAATCGTCACTATGCACACGTAGACTGCCCAGGACACGCAGACTATGTAAAGAACATGATCACTGGTGCAGCACAGATGGATGGTGCGGTACTAGTAGTTAGTGCAGCAGACGGACCTATGCCACAGACAAGAGAGCACATCCTACTAAGTCGTCAGGTAG
Source organism: Natranaerobius trueperi (assembly GCF_002216005.1). Classification (NCBI taxonomy): domain Bacteria; kingdom Bacillati; phylum Bacillota; class Clostridia; order Natranaerobiales; family Natranaerobiaceae; genus Natranaerobius; species Natranaerobius trueperi. The sequence goes on along the minus strand of NZ_NIQC01000004.1, from coordinate 54,377 downwards.
GGGTTCCTCATATTGTAGTATTCTTAAACAAAGCAGATATGGTGGATGACGAAGAACTATTAGAACTAGTAGAGATGGAAGTAAGAGATCTATTAAGTGAATATGACTTCCCAGGAGACGATACTCCAGTTGTAACAGGTTCAGCATTAAAAGCTACTGAATGTGGATGTGGAGATCGCGAATGTGATAGCTGTGGACCAATTTGGGAGCTAGTAGATGCAATTGATGACTACATCCCAACTCCAGAGCGTGATGTAGATAAGCCATTTATCATGCCAATTGAAGACGTGTTCAGTATCACAGGACGAGGGACAGTTGCAACAGGTAGAGTAGAGCGAGGAGACGTTAAAGTAAACGACGAAGTAGAAATTGTAGGTATGGCAGATAAGCCTAAGAAGACTGTTGTTACTGGAGTAGAGATGTTCAGAAAGTCAATGGATTCAGCAGAAGCTGGAGACAACATTGGAGCATTACTACGAGGGGTAAACAGAGAAGATATAGAAAGAGGTCAGGTATTGGCCAAGCCAGGAAGTATCAATCCTCATACTCATGTTAAAGCAGAGGTTTATGTACTAAAGAAAGAAGAGGGAGGACGTCACACTCCATTCTTCCCAGGTTATAGGCCTCAGTTCTTCTTCAGAACAACAGACGTTACCGGTGTAATTGAACTACCAGAAGGAGTAGAGATGGTAATGCCAGGAGACAACGTACAGATGGAAATTAAGTTGATTACTCCGATCGCTATTGAAGAAGGTTTAAGGTTTGCTATCCGCGAAGGTGGTAAAACTGTTGGTGCTGGTGTTGTAGCTAGCATTGTTGAGTAAATATAATGAGGAGTTAGGCTAAAATAGCCTATCTCTCCTCATCTTTTTATGTGTTAAGCTTTTATTAAGAAAACGGCTGGCAAGGAGGGGAAAATTAATGGCCAATAAGCAAAAGATTCGCATCCGGTTAAAAGCCTTTGATCATATGATTTTAGACCAGTCTGCAGATAAGATTGTAGAAACGGCTAAAAGAACAGGGGCGAATGTCAGCGGTCCAATTCCGTTGCCTACAGATAAAAATGTGTATACAGTAATTAGAGCTCCTCATAAGTTTAAGGATTCTAGGGAGCAATTTGAAATGAGGACTCATAAGCGACTGATTGACATTCTAGACCCTAGTTCCAAGACAGTAGATTCACTGATGAGGTTGGATCTGCCATCTGGAGTAGACATCGAAATTAAACTGTAAAGTATTGTTAGTTTTATTGAGGGAGGTGGCAAGAGATAATGGAAAAAGCTATCTTGGGTAGAAAAGTAGGTATGACTCAAATTTTCTCAAATGAAGGTGAAGTTGTTCCAGTTACTGTAGTTAAAGCAGGACCTTGTTCAGTAGTGCAAAAAAGAGCTGAAGAGGTTGATGGGTACACAGCTGTTCAAGTTGGTTTTGAAGATAAAAAAGAAAACAGAACTAAAAAGCCTGAAAAAGGACACTTTGACAAAGCTGGAGTTGCTCCTAAAAAACACTTAGTTGAATTTAACTTAGATAATGTAGAAGGGTTAGAAGTAGGAAGCGAACTAACTGTTGAACAATTTGCAGCTGGAGACATCATAGATGTTACTGGTACTTCTAAAGGTAAAGGATACCAAGGAGCAGTGAAGCGTCATAACCAGGGTACTGGTCCTAAAACTCACGGTTCAAGATATTATAGAGGAGCAGGTTCTTTAGGAGCAATGAATGTTGCGAGAGTATTTAAAGGGCAGACTTTACCTGGTAGAATGGGTGGAGATACTGTCACTGTACAAAAACTAGAAGTTGTTGAAGTTGATAAAGATAACAATCTACTTCTCATCAAAGGAGCCGTACCAGGTCCTAAAAAAGGACTTTTGAAAATTGTAGACTCTGTAAAAGCTAAATCATAACAGAGGGTTCGGTAAAGGTGAGGATGTGTAAAGAAAGGAGGATTTGTCATGCCTAAAGTGGCGTTATATAATAATGAAGGCAGTCAAGTAGGAGAAGTAAACCTGCAGGATTCTGTTTTTGCCACAGATATTAATGAGAAGTTGATGCATGACGCAGTAAACATGTATTTAGCTTCTCAGAGAAGAGGGACTTCTTCGACAAAACAAAGAGGTGAAGTTAGAGGAGGCGGCCAAAAACCTTGGAGACAAAAAGGTACTGGTAGAGCCCGACACGGAAGTATCCGTTCACCTATTTGGGTAGGTGGAGGAATTACATTCGGTCCTAAACCTCGTGACTTCGCTCTGAAAATGCCTAAAAAAGCTAAAAAGAAAGCTATCAAGTCAGCGCTTTCAACTAAGCTACAAAATGGAGAGCTGCTTATATTAGAGGAAATAAATATGGAGGCTCCAAAAACTAAAGAGATCATTAAATTGCTAGAAAACTTGAAGGTGAACAATAAAGCAATGGTGGTTACTGCGGAGTCAGATATAAATGTATATCGTTCTACACGTAATATTCCTGGTGTAAGTTCAATGATTGCAAAAAATCTAAACGTTTATGAGATTTTAAATCATGATCAATTAATTATCACTAAAGATGCTGTATCTATAATTGAGGAGGTGTTCTGCTAATGGACCCTCGTGATGTAATCATTAAACCTTGGATAACTGAACAAACAACTGATCAGATGGAAGATAACAAGTATACTTTTGTTGTAAATAAAAAAGCAAGTAAACTTCAAATTAAAGAAGCTGTTCAAAGTTTGTTTGATGTAGAAGTTGAAGAGGTTAACACAATGAACATGAAGGGCAAGCCTAAAAGGTTAGGGATTTATCAAGGTCGAACTCCTAGTTGGAAAAAGGCTATTGTTAAGTTAACTGAAAATTCCAAGCCTATTGAGCTATTTGACTAATAATTGAAAGTTATGATCGAAGAAGGAGGGAAATAAGGTGTCAATTAAAAAATTTAAACCCACTTCTCCTGGGAAAAGATATGTGACTGTTGCAGATAAACAAGAAGTCACTAAAGATGAGCCTGAAAAGTCCTTACTAGAACCGTTAAAGGTTAAAGCTGGGCGAAATAATCAAGGGAGAATATCAACTAGACACCAGGGCGGCCGTCATAAGAGAAAATATCGTATTATTGATTGGAAAAGAGATAAAGACGGTGTACCAGCAAAGGTAGCAGCAATTGAATACGATCCAAATAGGACTGCATATATCGCTCTGCTAAACTATGCTGATGGTGAAAAAAGTTATATCCTAGCGCCATTAGGAGTTGAAGTAGGTAATAAAATCGAAAATGGTCCTGATGCAGAAATCAGACCTGGAAACGCTTTACCATTAAGAAACATCCCAGTTGGTACTACTATCCACAATGTTGAACTAAAACCTCAAAAAGGTGGACAATTAGCTAGATCAGCTGGGGCACATTGCCAGTTAGTAGCAAAAGAAGGTAAATACGGTCATATAAAACTTCCTTCTGGAGAAGTTCGCTTGATTAATTTAAGCTGTCGTGCTACAGTAGGTCAAGTAGGTAATCTAAATCACGAAAATATTGATTTAGGTAAAGCTGGTCGATCAAGATGGCTAGGTAAAAGACCTACAGTACGAGGTGTATCAATGAATGCTGCTGATCACCCTCACGGTGGTGGTGAAGGTAAGTCTATCGTAGGCCGTAAAACGCAATATACTCCTTGGGGTAAAAAATCAGCAGGTGTAAAAACCCGAAAAGCTAAACAATCAGATCGCTATATTGTTAAGAAAAGAAACTAATAGCTTTATTAGAAAGGAGGCGTTTACAAGTGCCTAGATCACTCAAAAAAGGACCTTTTGTCGATGACCACTTGCTTAAAAAGGTTCGAGAGAACAATGAAAATAAAAAGAAAAAAGTGATAAAAACCTGGTCAAGAAGATCAACTGTTTTACCTGAAATGGTTGGACAGACAATTGCTGTTCACGATGGCAGAAAGCATGTACCAGTTTTCATATCTGAAGATATGGTAGGCCATAAATTAGGTGAATTTGCTCCAACACGGACTTTCAGAGGACACGGCGATCATACGGAAAGATCAACAGCCTTGAAGTAAAACCAGGTTACGAAGGGAGGTTTAGTTCTGATGGAGGCAAAAGCAACGACTAAATACGTGCGTATATCTCCACGTAAAGCTAGAGAAGTTATAGATATGATAAGAGGTAAAGGCATTGATGAAGCCTTAGGTATTTTACAATTAACTCCTAAGGGTGCAACAAAACCAATAGAAAAACTTGTTAAATCAGCGCAAGCAAATGCTGAGAACAATTTTGAATTAGATCCAGACAGTTTATATATTTCTGAATGCTATGTTGATGAAGGACCAACATTAAAGAGGTTTCGTCCACGAGCTATGGGGCGAGCTACTCAAATAAATAAAAGAACTAGTCACTTGACTGTTGTTGTAAAAGAACAAAAGGAGGGATAAAGACTTGGGTCAGAAAATAAATCCTATCGGGTTAAGAATCGGAGTTATAAAGGATTGGCAGTCAAACTGGTATGCTGATAAAGATTATACAGAGCTTGTTCATGAAGATATTAAGATTAGAGATCATATTGAACAAACTTTGACAAGCGCTGATGTCAGCTCAATAAAAATTGACAGAGCTGCTAATAGGATTAAGGTTACACTTCACACTGCTAAACCAGGGATGGTAATCGGTAAAGGCGGTAGTGGAGTTGAAAAGTTGAGAAAGTCATTAGAAAATATTACGAATAAAAAAGTTCACATTAATGTTATGGAAATCAAGACACCAGAATTAGATGCAAACCTTGTAGCAAAAAATATTGCTTTAGCCTTAGAAAGACGTGTTGCTTTTAGAAGAGCTATGAAACAAGCGGTTGGTAGAGCAATGAGACAAGGAGCAGAAGGTGTTAAGGTGATGTGCAGCGGCCGTTTAGGCGGAGCTGAAATGAGTAGAGTAGAGTGGTATACAGAAGGAAATGTACCTTTACAGACTATAAGAGCTGAAATTGACTATGGAATGGTAGAAGCTAGTACAACCTACGGGCAAATCGGTGTAAAAATTTGGATTTATAAAGGTGAAGTACTACCAGAGCTAAACCAAGATCAGAAAGAGGAAAAGAGTGAGTAAAAAGGAGGCAGGTAACCATGTTAATGCCTAAGCGAACTAAATTTCGCCGTCAACAGCGTGGAAGAATGAAAGGTCAGGCTAAAGGCGGTAAAGAAATTGCTTTTGGTGAATACGGTATCCAAGCATTAGAACCTGCTTGGATAACAAGTAGACAAATAGAGGCTGCGCGTATTGCGATGACAAGATATATTAAACGTGGTGGAAAAGTATGGATCAAGATTTTCCCGGATAAACCTGCTACGCAAAAACCAGCTGAGACAAGAATGGGTAGTGGTAAAGGCTCCCCTGAATATTGGGTTGCGGTAGTTAAACCGGGAAGAATCTTGTTTGAAGTAGCAGGAGTGCCAAAAGAAACTGCTAGAGAAGCAATGAGATTGGCCTCCCACAAACTTCCGATTAAAACGAAGTTTGTAGAACGCGAAGACATGGGTGGTGACGCCGATGAAAACTAAAGAGATCAGAAACCTAACAAATAAAGAACTTGATGCTAAGTTAGATGAATTAAAGGAAGAATTGTTTAATTTAAGGTTTCAGGTTGCAACAGGGCAAATTGAAAATCCAATGAGACTAAAGCAAGTTAGAAAAGATATAGCGCGGATCAAGACAATTATGCGTGAAAGAGAACTAAACATTAGCTAAGTTTCGTAAGAGAGGAGGGAATTCCCCTATGGAACGAAGTAACCGTAAAATAAGAACGGGTCGAGTAGTAAGTGATAAAATGGAAAAAACTCGTGTTGTTTTAGTAGAAGGATTTGTAAAACATCCTTTATATGACAAAACAGTTAAACGTACTAAGAAGTTTAAAGCTCATGATGAGCAAAACGAAAGTCAAGAAGGTGACTTAGTAAAAATCATGGAAACTCGACCAATTTCTAAAGATAAGAGATTCAGAGTTGTTGAAGTAGTTGAAAAAGCAAAACTGTAATTTGATTATTTTGCTGAGAGAGAAAGGAGGCCTATCAGATGATCCAAACCGAGTCTACCCTCAGAGTGGCGGATAACTCCGGAGCAAGAGAATTACAATGTATAAAAGTCCTCGGTGCTTCCAAAAGACGATATGCAAATATCGGTGATATTATAGTAGGTACGATAAAAGAAGCAACGCCAGGGGGAGTTGTTAAAAGAGGTCAAGTCGTCAAAGCCGTTGTTGTTAGAACTAAAAGCGGTATCAGACGTTCTGATGGTTCATATATCAAATTTGATGAAAACGCTTGTGTGATTATAGGTGATACAAAGGACCCACGCGGGACTAGAATTTTTGGACCTGTTACTCGTGAGTTAAGAGAAAAGAAATTTATGAAAATTATTTCACTGGCACCTGAAGTATTGTAGCTGAAGGAGGTGTAAGATACATGGCTCAGGCAAAAATGCATATTAAGACAGGCGATACCGTAGTTGTTATCTCCGGTAAAGATAAAGGAAAACGAGGAAAAGTTCTTCGGGCCTTTCCTTCCGAGAGCAAAGTGCTTGTTGAGGGCGTAAACTTGGTAAAAAAGCACACTCGAGCTTCTCAAGATAATCCACAAGGTGGAATTGTAGAGCAAGAAAGTCCTGTTTATGCCGACAAGGTTATGCTTTACTGTTCTAAATGTCAAAGACCAGTTAGGACAGCGAAGCAAGACGATAAGAACGGAAATAAACAACGCATCTGCAAGAAGTGTGAAGTTAAATTGTAAAGGTTTTTAGGAAAGGAGGGCAAGCAAAAGTGGCTCGATTACTTGAATTATACAAAAATGAAGTAAAACCAAAGCTAAAAGAAGAATTAGAGTATAAAAATGTAATGGAAGTGCCTCAACTAGAAAAAGTTGTTATCAATATGGGTATAGGTGATGCTAAAGATAACAGTAAAATTCTTGATACTGCTATAGAAAACTTAACTCAAATTGCAGGTCAAAAACCTGTGATTACAAGATCTAAAAAGGCAATTGCTGGTTTTAAGATAAAAGAAGGAATGCCTATTGGATGTAAGGTTACACTTAGAGGAGAACGCATGTATCACTTTCTAGATAAGTTGATTAATGTGGCACTTCCGCGAGTTAGAGATTTCAAAGGTGTTTCTCCAAAATCTTTTGATGGTCGTGGGAACTATACGATGGGCTTAAAAGAGCAAATGGTATTTCCTGAAATTGAGTATGATGATGTTGAACGTGTTCAAGGTATGGATATCATTATTACCACAACAGCAGAGACTGATGAGGAAGCAAAAGAATTGTTGAGAAACTTGGGGATGCCCTTTAGTAATTAACCGCTAAGCGGAAAAACATTTAAGGAGGGTATATAACATGGCTAAAAAGTCCTTAATTGCTAAGGCGAAAAGAAAGCCAAAGTTTAAGACTAGAGCATATAATCGATGCAAAGTTTGCGGACGCCCACATGGGTATATTAGAAAATTTGGTATGTGCCGAATTTGCTTTCGAGACTTAGCTCACGAAGGTAAATTACCTGGTGTAAAAAAGGCCAGTTGGTAAAAAGAGGAAGGAAGGAGGTCGCTAAAAATGACAATGACAGATCCTATCGCCGACTTGCTAACCCGTATACGTAATGCACAAAATGTTACACACAAAAGGGTTGAAGTACCGGCATCTAAATTAAAAAATGAATTAGTAAGTATCCTCAAACGAGAAGGTTATATCGAGGATTTTGAATATATAGATGACGATAAGCAAGGGATTTTACGAGTTGAACTTAAGTATGGTGATAATAATGAAAAAGTTATCACAGGCTTAAAGAGAATAAGTAAACCAGGGCTTAGAGTATATGCACAAAAAGAAGAAATTCCAAAAGTTCTTGGAGGATTAGGAGTTGCTGTAGTATCTACATCAAAAGGTCTTTTGACAGATCGTGAAGCGAGAGATCATGGTGTAGGTGGAGAAGTACTCTGTTATATTTGGTAAAGAACATGGTGGAAATGGAGGTGTAAGGGATGTCTCGGATCGGAAAAAAACCTATTAAGCTCCCGGAGAGCGTTGAAGTGAGTGTTAATTCTCAAGAAGTTGTAGTAAAAGGACCGAAAGGTGAACTTAGTCAGTCCATTCACCATGATATAAATGTCAGGGAAGAAGATGGTGAACTTTTTGTTGAACGTCCGACTGATTCAAAAAAGCATAAATCATTACATGGACTGTATAGAAGCTTGATTGCCAATATGGTAGAGGGAGTTTCAAAAGGATTTGAGCGCCGTCTAGAAATTGTAGGTGTGGGTTATCGTGCTCAGATGCAAGGTAAAAGCTTAGTGCTTAATGTAGGATATTCTCATCCAGTTACTATTGAGCCCCCAGAAGGAATTGAATTAGACGTTCAAAAAAATAACGAGATAATAGTTAAAGGGACTGAAAAGGCACAAGTAGGACAAACGGCTGCTAAAATTAGAGCTGTTCGATCACCAGAACCATATAAAGGTAAAGGTATCAGATACTCTGATGAACAAGTTATCACTAAAGTTGGAAAGTCTGGTAAATAGGTAAATTGTTGCTAGAGAGAAAGGAGTGAATTGTAATGTCGCGCTTTGAAAGAAATCAGGCTCGTAAAAAACGTCATCGACGAGTTAGAAAAAAAATATTTGGCACTCCGGAAAGACCGCGACTTAATGTTTATCGGAGCTTGAAAAACATCCATGCTCAAATAATTGATGATGTGAATGGCCATACTATCGCACAGGCATCAACGCTTAATTCTGAGCTAAACGGTTATAAAGGCAAGAGTAATGTTGAGGCTAGTGCGGCTGTAGGAAAACTAGTAGCGCAGAGAGCTAAAGATAAAGGTGTAGAAGAGGTTATTTTTGATAGAAGTGGATATCAATATCATGGAAGAATAAAATCATTAGCAGAAGCTGCTCGTAAAGAGGGGCTAAACTTTTAGAAACTGTTAAAAGAAGGAGGGAAAAGGTTTTGCAAAGAAAGGACTTTGACCCAAACAAATTAGATTTAAGTGAAAAAGTTGTTGAAATAAGTCGTGTCACAAAAGTTGTTAAGGGTGGTCGTCGTTTCAGTTTCAGTGCTCTTGTTGTAGTTGGAGATGGAAATGGCTATGTAGGTGTTGGAACTGGAAAGGCGGTTGAGGTACCAGAGGCTATTAGAAAAGGTATTGACGATGCTAAAAAGAACTTAATTAGAGTGCCACTTGTAGGTACTACAATACCGCATCAAGCTATTGGTCAAGATGGAGGCGGACAGGTTTTATTAAAACCTGCATACGAAGGTACTGGTGTTATTGCCGGAGGACCAGTTCGTGCGGTACTAGAACAGGCAGGTATTCGTGATATCCTGTCTAAATCCCTAGGTTCTAATAATGCTAAAAGTATGGTTAATGCTACCATCGAAGGATTAAGTAGATTAAAAACAGCTGAGGAAGTTGCCAAGTTAAGAGGCAAATCAGTTAAAGACCTACTTGGTTAGGAGGGATACCAGGATGGCTGATAAAAAAGTAAAATTAACCTTAAAGCGTGGTTTAATTGGAGTTTCTGAACGACAGAAAGGTACAATTGCTGCGCTTGGGCTTAAAAAAATCAATGATTCCGTAGTAAAAAATGATACTCCAGAAATTAGAGGGATGATCAATAAAGTTACTCATCTTATAGAAGCTGAGGAGATTTAAGTGTAGGATTTAGGATAAGGAGGTGGAAACGGTGAGACTTCATGAATTAACAGCTGGGTCTAAAGTAAAAAAATCTCGTAAGAGACGAGGGCGAGGCATGAGCTCTGGACTTGGAAAGACGTCCGGTAAAGGTCATAAAGGACAAAATGCACGCTCAGGTGGAGGTGTACGTCCAGGTTTCGAAGGTGGCCAAACTCCTATGCAAAAGCGCCTACCAAAGAGAGGTTTTACCAATGTCTTTAAAAAACAGTATAGTGAAGTAAATATAAAGTCACTAAATGAGTTTGATAAAGATACAGAAGTAACTCCGGAGCTATTGCTAAAAGAAGGTCTAGTGAAAAGTATTAGGAATGGAGTTAAAGTTTTAGGTAAAGGTGAATTAGATAAGCCTTTGACTGTCAAAGCTCACAAATTCTCACAACAAGCTAAAGAAAAAATTGAAAGCGCCGGTGGAAAGGTTGAGGTGATTTAGGTGCTTGGAACATTAGTAAATGCTTGGCGGATTAGGGACTTACGTAGTAAGTTAGTATTTACCTTGGCGATGTTATTTGTATATCGCCTAGGTGCCCATGTTCCAGTACCTGGAATAGATGCATCTCGGATACAAGACATGTTTGAAGGACAGGATTTATTTGGGTTCCTAAACGTTATAGCAGGGGGAGCTTTAAGTCAGCTTTCAATCTTTGCTATGAGTATCACGCCCTATATTAATGCATCGATCATAATGCAACTTCTGACTGTTGTTATTCCAAAGTTCGAAGAATGGTCAAAAGAAGGTCAAGAAGGAAAGAAAAAATTAGCACAGTATACTAGGTATGGAACGGTTATCATAGCTTTCTTACAAGCTATTGGAATGACCCTAGGCCTTTTAGGCCCTGCCATTGATAACCCGTCATTTGCTTCTTACATGGTAATTATATTGTCCTTAACTGCCGGAACTGCTTTTTTAATGTGGCTTGGTGAGCAAATAAATGAACGTGGAATTGGTAATGGTATTTCAATAATTATATTTGCGGGTATAGTTTCAAGAATACCACAAGTTATTACACAAGGTTTTCATTTAGTACGAGTAGGTGAAATTTCAATTTTACTAGTGTTATTACTTGTAGCACTTATTGTAGGCGCAATTGTTGGTGTAGTTGCTCTACAAGAAGGTCGTAGACAAATTCCGGTACAGTATGCAAAAAGAGTTGTTGGTAGAAAAATGTACGGCGGACAATCTACCCATATTCCGCTAAAGGTAAACCAAGCTGGTGTTATACCAGTTATATTTGCTTCATCAATTTTGATGTTTCCTGAAACGTTAGCTCAATTTATTCAAGCTGATTGGGCGGCCACGGTAGCGAGTATAATAGGTTTTGGAAGTCCGTTAAATACAGTGTTGTATCTAATTTTAATTATTTTCTTCACTTATTTCTATACTGCAATTCAATTTAATCCACAAGATATGGCTGATAATATGAAAAAATATGGTGGTTTTATACCAGGTATAAGACCTGGGCGTCCTACTGCCAAGTATCTAAGTAAAATAATGGATCGAATAACTTTGGCTGGGGCTTTAGCTCTAGCAGCTATAGTTATACTTCCGATTCTTTTAGAAAACTTTATAGAGATGAACATCATGTTCGGAGGAACAGCTTTGATCATTATGGTAGGTGTAGCATTAGAAACAATGAAGCAAATAGAAAGTCAGATGTTAATGAGACATTATCAAGGCTTCATGAAGAAGTGATAATTTAGGAGGGGTAAGGTATGCGCATCATATTAATGGGCCCCCCGGGAGCAGGGAAAGGGACTCAAGCGGAAAAACTAGCTAAAGAACTGGATATCCCCCATATAGCAACCGGAGATATTTTCAGAAAAGCGGTATCTGAAGGTACTCAATTAGGAAAAAAAGCTAAATCATATATGGATGCAGGTCAATTAGTTCCGGATGAAGTCGTTATTGGGATAGTAGAGGAAAGACTATATAAACCAGACTGTCAAGAAGGTTTTATTTTAGATGGTTTTCCGCGCACTGTCCCCCAGGCTGAAGCTTTAGATGGAGTTTTGAAAGATGATCCTTTATCCGCGGCTGTATATATAGATGTTGAATTCGATGAACTTGTTGAAAGATTATCTGGTAGAAGAATATGTAGAAAGTGTGGTAAAAGTTATCATATAAAGTTTAATCCACCACAGGTAAGAGGGGTTTGCGATGATGATGAGGGGGAACTTTATCAACGTGATGATGATAATGAAGAAACCGCTAAAGAACGTTTAGAAGTTTATATGAAAAACACTAAACCCCTTGTTGAATACTACGAAGAGCGTGGAATCTTGAAAAGGATCAATGGTTCTCAGTCACCAGATGATGTGTTTCACGATATTGTAAAGGAAGTGCGAGAAAAACTATGATAGTGATTAAAAGCAACCAAGAAATCGAATTGATGCGAGAAGCAGGTAGAATAGTAGCTAAAACCCACCAAGAATTAGCTAAAGCTATTAAACCTGGGATAACTACAGTAGAGTTAGATAAACTAGCAGAACAGTGCATTAGAGATCATGGAGCGACCCCTTCTTTTAAAGGTTACCACGGATTTCCCGCAAGTATTTGTACCTCAATTAATGATGAGGTTGTACATGGTATTCCTGGAATAAGACACCTGAATGAAGGGGACATTATAAGTATCGACGTCGGAGCTAATTACAAGGGTTATCACGGGGATGGAGCTAAAACTTATCCTGTTGGGAAAATAGAGGATAAATTAGAATATTTGATGCAAGTGACTGAAGAATCGCTTAATAAAGGGATTGAACAGGCGCGTCCAAAGAATAGACTGAGTGATATTTCGCATGCAATTGAAAAACATGTTTTAGATCATGATTTGGCAGTTGTTAAAAAATATGTGGGCCATGGTATAGGTAGTGAATTGCATGAAAAACCGGAGATAGCAAACTTTGGCCCCCCTAATAAAGGGCCTAGGTTAAAAAAAGGAATGGTTTTTGCCATAGAGCCAATGGTTAATTTTAAATCTCATGAAGTAGATACATTAGATGATCATTGGACAGTGGTAACGGCAGATAGACTACCTTCTGCTCATTATGAGCATACTGTTTTAATAACAGAGGACGGTCCTAAAATTTTAACCCAACTTTAAATTTATAGATATTATTTGAAGAGATTGAACCTTTCTCTTCTATTTTGAGAAAGGAGAGATACTGTTTGAATAAGTTACAAGTAGGCCAACTAGCAGTGTCAACTCAAGGAAGGGATTTAGGCCGTTACTATCTTGTTATAGAAATTCTTGATGAAGATTTTGTAAGGGTTTCAGATGGTAAAAAAAGACCTTTATCTAAACCTAAAAAAAAGAATATTAGTCACTTGCAAAAAATCAACCAACAAGCTACAGAAGATTTGATTCATAAATTAAATGTAAAAAGAGCAAGTGATCGTGAAGTTAAAGAAGAGCTTAATCATTTGAAGGAAAAGATTAATTCAGATAAACTGGATTAATGATAAAAGGAGGGAAGATTTAATCCCTATGTCCAAAAAAGAAGCAATTGAGGTTGAAGGGACAGTAATTGAACCGTTACCGAATGCTATGTTTCGGGTGGAGTTAGAAAACGAACACAAAATATTGGCTCATGTATCCGGTAAGATTAGGATGAATTACATTAGAATCTTACCTGGAGATAAAGTTAAAGTTGAGCTGTCTCCATATGACCTCAGTCGTGGTCGTATAACTTATAGATATAAGTAAATGCAAGAAATTAGCAATTAGAACAAGAAGGAGGTTTACCTATGAAAACCAGACCTTCAGTAAAGCCAATTTGCGAGCGGTGTAAGTTGATTAGACGTAAAGGAAGAATTATGATTATTTGCTCTAATCCAAAACACAAGCAAAAACAAGGCTAACTGGTATGAATAAAATCACTAAATTTGGGAAATATATTTATTTAGTTTAATGGGAGGTGGAATGGATGGCAAGAATTGCCGGTGTTGATTTGCCCCGTAACAAAAGAGTGTCTGTTGCACTAACTTATATTTACGGAGTAGGGCACTCTAAAGCGAATGAGATTTTAGAGAAGACTGAAGTCCCAGCTGAGACACGTGTTAAAGACCTTACTGAGGATGAAGTTAACAGGTTACGTAACGTAATCGATAATGAATACACAGTAGAAGGTGACCTTAGACGAGAGATTTCTATGAATATCAAGAGATTAATGGAGATTGGTAGTTATAGAGGGTTACGTCACAAGAGAAATCTTCCTGCGAGAGGGCAAAGTACTAAAAACAACGCACGAACTCGTAAAGGACCGAAGCGAACAGTAGGCGCTAAGAGATAATAAGGCCTAATTCAAACGAAAGGGAGGGATACTGTCATGGTCAAGAAGAAAAGGGCTGCAACCCGAAAGAAAAAAGTTAAAAAGAATATTGAAAATGGAATAGCTCATGTAAATTCCACTTTTAATAATACAGTAGTTAATATTACTGATAGTGATGGAAATACGATGTCATGGTCTAGTGCTGGTTCTTGCGGATTTAAAGGATCAAGAAAGGGCACTCCTTACGCTGCACAAATTGCTGCAGAGACTTCAGCTAAAACGGCTATGGAGGATGGTCTAAAAGGTGTAGAAGTTAGAGTAAAAGGACCGGGTTCAGGAAGAGAAGCTGCTATTAGATCATTACAGGCTGCCGGTCTAGAAATTAATGCAATTAAAGATGTGACACCAATTCCACACAACGGATGTCGTCCACCAAAAAGACGTCGAGTATAGTATATAAAGAAAGATTTACACAGGAGGTGTATTAAAGGATGGCTCGCTATCAAGGACCTGTATGCAGGTTATGTAGAAGAGAAGGATCAAAACTTTTCCTTAAAGGTGAGAGATGCCACACAGATAAGTGTGCAATAGATAGAAAGTCTTATGTACCAGGTCAACATGGCCCAACAAGAAGAGGTAAACAAAGTGAATACGGGATGCAGCTTAGAGAGAAACAAAAAGCAAGAAGGATTTATGGAGTTTTAGAAAATCAGTTTAGAAAGTACTTCAAAGAAGCTGATAGAAAAAAAGGTATTACAGGTGAAACTTTACTACAACTATTAGAAACTAGGTTAGATAATGTTGTTTATAGAGTGGGTTTTGCCAGTAGTCGTGATGAAGCTAGACAACTAGTTAATCATGGACACATTATAGTTAACGGTAGAAGAGTAGATGTTTCTTCTTTTGAAGTAAAACCAGGAGATGAAATTACTATCCGTGAGAAAAGTAGAAATATTCCGCGGGTGCAGGAGTTAAAGGAATTAGCTGAAGGGCATAAAGTACCTGAATGGCTAGAAGCTGACCATGAAAACTATTCAGCTAAAATGGTTAGAGTTCCTGCTAGGGAAGAAATTGATGTACCAGTAGAAGAGCATCTAATTGTTGAGCTTTATTCCCGTTAATAAACCCTCAACTTAATAGGAACTTAGCCTTTATCAAAAGGAGGGTTACTCAGTGGCGATTGAAATTGAAAAACCCCAAATTGAATGTCAGGAAATAAGTGAAGACAACACTCATGGGAAGTTTGTTGTTGAACCTTTAGAGAGGGGTTACGGGATCACTTTAGGAAACTCTTTAAGACGTATCTTGTTATCTTCATTACCTGGCGCTGCAGTAACTAGTGTCAAAATTGATGGGGTTCTTCATGAATTCTCGTCAATTCCAGGGGTTGTTGAAGATACTACTGATATTGTCTTAAACTTAAAAAATTTAGTGTTAAAGATTCACTCTGAGGAAAGTCAGGTATTAACACTTGAAAAAGAGGGAGAAGGCCCTGTAACAGCGGGAGATATCCAAGCTGGTTCGGATGTTGAGATTATTAATCATGATCTTCATATCGCAACCTTATCAGAAGATACAAGATTGTATATGGAGATTACTGCAAGAAACGGCCGTGGTTATTTGAAAGCTGAAAAAAACAAAGAAGCTGAACAACCAATAGGTTTGATTCCATTAGACTCAATCTTTACTCCCGTAAACAAAGTTAACTATCAAGTACATGATACAAGAGTAGGCCAGATAACAGATTATGATCAGCTTGTTATGGAAGTTGATACAGACGGTAGTGAAAGTCCGGATGAAGCAGTGAGTATGGCCGCTAAGATTATGCAAGAACACCTAGATTTATTTACTAACCTGACTGAAAAAGCAAATGATTTAGAAGTTATGGTTGAAAAGGAAGAAGACAATAAAGAGAAGATCATGGAAATGAGTATAGAAGAACTTGATCTATCTGTTAGGTCTTATAACTGCCTGAAACGAGCAGGAATTAATACCATAGAAGAATTAACTCAAAAAACAGAAGAAGATATGATGAAAGTTAGAAATTTAGGTCGTAAATCATTAGAAGAAGTAAAATATAAACTGACAGAGCTTGGGCTGTCATTAAAGAACGCTAACGAGTAAAGGAGGGGAGAATTAGAATGTCTTATAGAAAAATTGGTAGAGACAAGGATCAAAGAAAAGCCCTCTTAAGAAACCTGACAACTTCTTTTTTGCGTGATGAAAAAATTGAAACTACAGAGGCAAAGGCTAAAGAAGTTCGAAAGATTGCGGAGAAAATGATTACTTTAGCAAAAAAGAACACTTTAGCTTCAAGAAGACAGGCGCTTTCTTATTTGACTGATGAGGATGTAGTGACAAAACTATTTGAAAATATTGGTCCTAAGTTCCAGGAGCGCCAAGGTGGGTATACTAGAGTACTCAAAAAAGGCCCGCGCGATGGTGATGGTGCACCTATCGCCATTATAGAATTAGTTGAGTAACAGATTGATTGGATGCTATTGGGTTGAGGACAAGAAGTAAGCGGCCCTTGTTGGGCCATCTTCCTGTCCTTTTTTATATGTAAATTCCCCAGTTGTAGGGAGGGGATAAATGTGGAAACAATAATCGATTTACAAAACGTATCTTATCTATATAACCAAGGTAGTAATAAAGAACATTTGGCCTTAAACAATGTTTCATTAGAAATTTCTAAAGGCGAATTTGTAGCAATCATTGGTAGAAATGGCTCAGGTAAATCAACACTATCAAAATTACTAAATGGTCTCTTATTACCTTCAGATGGGCAAATATTTGTTAATGGTATTGATACGAGTGATTCAGATAATATTTGGGATGTTAGACAAAAGGTTGGTATGGTCTTTCAAAACCCTGACAATCAAATTGTTGCTACAACAGTGGAAGAAGATGTTGCTTTTGGTCTAGAAAATTTAGGGATTGACTCTAATACTATGAAGCAACGAATTGGTGAAGCATTAAGTAGTGTAGGTATGGAACAATATCGTGAATATCCTCCACACCTGCTTAGTGGTGGACAAAAGCAGAGAATAGCAATTGCAGGTATTATAGCAATGCGTCCAGAAGTTTTAGTTTTTGACGAACCTACTGCTATGTTAGATCCTAAGGGTAGAAATGAAGTTGTGGAAACTGTTTTAAAACTTAACAACGAGGGGATTACAGTCGCCTATGTAACTCATTTCATGGAAGAAGTAGTATCAGCTGATCGAATAGTAGTTATGGATCAAGGAGAAATAAAACTTTCTGGTACACCACAAAAGATTTTTCAGCATGTAGATCAAGTCAGAGAGATCGGTTTAGATGTACCACAAATTGTTGAGTTAGGTTTCAAGTTGAGGAAGTCGGGAATTGAAATCCCTGAAGATGTACTAACAGTAGAAGAGCTGGTGAATGCCTTATGTTAATCAAAGCTAAAAACCTAAACCATATATACTCACAAGGTACTCCAATGGAACAAAAAGCACTTTCAAATGTTAATTTAGAAATTGATAGTGGTGAATTCATTGGTATTATTGGTCATACAGGAAGTGGAAAATCAACTTTAATTCAACATTTTAACGCTTTATTACTTCCGACTGATGGTGAAGTATTAGTTAAAGGAATAGATACTAAGAAAAATAAAAAGCAATTACACAAAATAAGACAACAAGTTGGTTTAGTCTTTCAATACCCTGAACACCAATTGTTTGAAGAGACTGTTGGAGAAGATGTTGCTTTTGGGCCTAAAAACCTTGGATTATCAGAAGAAGAGGTTGAAGAACGAACTAAAGCAGCGTTAGAAGTTGTAAACTTATCTTATGAAGATTATAAAGAGCATTCTCCATTTGAGCTGAGCGGAGGACAAATGCGCCGAGTAGCGATTGCTGGTGTTCTTGCAATGAAACCTGATGTATTGATATTAGACGAGCCTACTGCAGGGCTTGATCCTCAAGGAAGAAGAGAAATTCTTGAACAAGTTAGTTCATTTCATAAGGAATTAGGTCTGACAATAATATTAGTGACTCATAGTATGGATGATGTTGCTAAACTGGCTGAGAGGTTACTTGTGATGCATGGAGGAGAAATAAAGCTTGAAGGACCTCCTGAACAAATATTTAATTATAGTGACTACCTAAAAGAATTGGGGTTAGGAGTACCAGAAGTTTCAACTTTAATGAAGCAATTGCAAAAACAGGGATGGGATGTACCTAATAACGTATTTTCAGTAGAACAAGCACATGAGCTCTTATTGTCTTTAGTGAAAAGAAAGTGGGATGGTAACAATGTTTAAAGGTATCACTATTGGACAGTATTTACCAGGTGAATCACTGCTACATCGACTTGACCCCAGAATGAAAATAATTTTAATAATTATATTTTTGATAACACTTTTCTTAGTAAATACATTTGTTGGCTACGGCGTATTAGCTCTTTTTATAGTATTTTTAATATTAGGAAATAAACTACCAATTAAGCTTATCTTAAAAGGGCTTCGACCAATATTCTTTATTATATCATTTACTTTTATTTTGCACTCATTAATGACTAGTGGTGGAGAGACACTTTTTGAAATAGGTCCAATTCCAATAGAAACTGAAGGTGTATATACAGGTGCATTCATGGCTGTTAGGTTAGTACTTTTAGTTATGACTACCTCACTTTTAACTTTAACAACTTCACCTATAGCCTTAACAGATGCGATAGAACATTTATTATCACCTTTTAAAAGAATAGGTGTTCCAGCACATGAGTTAGCAATGATGATGACAATTGCTCTAAGATTCATCCCCACACTAATGGAAGAAACTGAAAAGATAATGAAAGCACAGAAAGCTCGTGGTGCTGATTTTGAATCGGGTAATATATTTGAAAGAGCTAAAAACTTAGTACCTCTTTTAGTACCTTTATTTATTAGTGCTTTTAGAAGAGCTGATGAATTAGCTCTTGCGATGGAAGCAAGGTGCTATCGTGGTGGCACAGGACGTACTAGATTAAAACAATTACAAGCAGCTTTAAGAGACTATCTTGCTCTTGGTTTTGTATTACTATTGATGATATTTATCATATTACTTGGAATATAAAAGGGTGATTCCATGAAAAATATAAAACTAACTGTAGCTTATGATGGAACAAATTATCATGGATATCAATTACAGGAAAACGCAGTTACAGTACAAGAAAAGATAGAGAATGCTTTGAATAATGTTTATAGACCAGAACAAATAAGGGCATATAGTGCATCTCGAACAGATTCTGGAGTACACGCAAAGGCTCAAACAATTAATTACTTTACAAATAAAAATATTCCCGTCAAAAAAATACCAGTGGCATTAAATACAAACCTACCTAATGATATTGTCGTGGCTGATGCACAAGAGGTCTCATTAGATTTTAGATCTCGACGTGATGCTAAAAAAAAGAAGTACTGTTATTATATATATCATTCCCAATTCATGAATCCATTTTGGAGAAACTACGCTCTACATCTTCGAGGCGATATTATAGATATCAAAAAAATGAAAAGAGCAGCTAGATCATTAATAGGAACTCATGATTTTTATCCCTTTCAAGCTATACAGGGTACAGATCCTGACATTGACACTATTAAAGAAATTTTTTCTTGTGAAATAAATGATACTGAGCATCCCTTAATAGTTTTTGAAATAATAGGTAGTGGTTTCTTATATAAGATGGTTAGAATTATTGTTGGGACACTTCTTGAAATTGGTAAAGGAAGATTAGATGAAACAATAATAGATAGTATTATAAGAAATCAAGATAGATCCCTTGTTGGCCCTACAGCAAAGCCCCATGGATTATTTTTAGAAAAGATATGGTATGCTTGACAGTTGACAGGTATCTATATTAGAATACACTTATGAATTTGTGTGTATAAGCCCCGGAAATATGCACATTAACTAGGATATTAGAACCTTATGAAGAGGAGGGAAAAGAATGCGTACCACATATATGGCTAAACCTGAAGAAGTTGAAAGAAAATGGTATACAATTGATGCTACTAACAAGCCTTTAGGCCGTTTAGCGACTGAAATTGCGGAGATATTACGTGGAAAGCATAAGCCGATTTATACTCCCCATGTAGATACAGGAGATTATGTGATTGTTTTAAATGCAGAGAAAGTACTTCTAACAGGTAAGAAGCGTACTCAAAAACATCATTATCGCCACTCTGGTTATCCAGGTGGCTTAAAAGCAGTAAATTACGATACATTACTGTCTACTGACCCTGAAAAAGCTGTTAAACTTGCAGTAAAAGGAATGTTACCAAAGAACCGTTTAGGAAGAAAAATGGTTAAAAAATTAAAAGTGTATGCTGGAGAAGAGCATCCCCATCAGGCACAACAACCGATTTCTTGGGAAAGCTAATTTGTATAAAAAATGGTGATGAAGGGAGGATATTAAGGTGGCTAAGGTACAATATATTGGCACAGGAAGAAGAAAGACTTCTGTAGCTAGAGTAAGGTTAGTTCCTGGCTCTGGTAAAATTATAATTAACGATAAAGATATTGATCAGTATTTCGGACTTGAAACACTTAAGGCAATTGTAAGACAACCATTACAATCTGTTGAGATGGAAGATAATTTTGATGTATTAGTAAATGTTCAAGGTGGTGGCCATTCTGGTCAGGCAGGAGCGATTAGACATGGAATTGCTAGAGCACTTATTAATTCAGATCAAGAGCTGAGACCAGTTCTTAAAAAAGCAGGCTATTTAACAAGAGATCCAAGAATGAAAGAAAGAAAGAAATATGGACTCAAAAAGGCAAGGCGAGCACCTCAGTTCTCCAAGAGATAATAAAATTGTGTTTCAAATTAAACCTCCAATTAATTTTGGAGGTTTTTTTAATACACAATAATTCCTATTATTGCAGAAACCATGATCATCATAATCGGATTAGGTTTTTTAAAAACCATAACAAAAAAGACAATACTTGCAATTATAAGTCCTTTAAAATCAATTATTGCAGACCTACCAATAATAATACCTGCTGATAATACCAAACCAATAATTGCTGGTCTAACCCCTTGAAAAAAGTTCTTAACATAAGGTTTCTGATAATACTTAAGTAAAAATTTAGCAGAAATTAAGATTAGAATAACAGATGGTGTTATAACTCCTAGTGTAGAACTTATTGCACCAGAAAGTCCAGCAACTTGATATCCAACAAAGGTGGCGGAATTTATCGCAATAGGTCCTGGAGTCATTTCAGCAATAGCTATAACATCTATAAATTCTGAAGAACTAAGCCACCCTTTATCTGTAATGATTTTTTCTTTGATTAGAGGGATCATAACATACCCACCACCAAAGCTGAAAAATCCAATTTTCAAGAAACTAAAAAATAATTGAACTATAATCATATTAGTGTTCTCCTTCATTTAAAGTATAGATCCCAGCTATTCCAAAAGTTATAATGATCAAAAAAGTGTGTACGCCCAATAGTGAAAGAATAGAAGCTATTAAAAAAATAACTATTGCTTTGATATTGTTTTTTAAGAAAGGGGCACCTATCTGAAATGCAGAAGCTATAATGAGCCCAACAATACCCGGTCTAATTCCATTAAAGGCAGCCTCTACAATTGGGTGGTGCTTCCAATTCAAAAGAAAAGCTACTATAGTAAGAATTATTAAAAAAGAAGGTAATACAACTCCAGCTAGTGACCACATCGCTCCAGTCATCCCTTTAATTTTATAGCCCACGAAAATAGCTGTGTTAACAGCTAAAGCACCAGGAACAGACTGTGTTACAGCTATAGTATTTAAAAAGTCATCTTCATCTAACCAAGAATTTATGTCAACGATCTCTCTTTTTATTATGGGGAGCATTGCATACCCTCCCCCAAAGGTAAATGCACCAATTCTTAGGAATACCGTAAAAAGTTTGAAGTAAGTTCTTTCAGAAATTGACAAGATATCTCACACCTAATTATTATGATACTTCTCAGTATAAAATAAAACTAATTGTTACACAAGAAAGGTCTTAACTCCCTTAACTATACATATAGTTTAATCAGGAGGGAGAATAATATGAAGATAATATATTTTTCATTTAGTAAAATTAAATATACCCTTATTCTACTAGGTGTTATAACAATTGTTACACTGTTTATTATTACTAATTTTAATTTATCTATAGACAGCTCAAAAGACTATTCTTTTGATAGTCAAAAAGGTATAATAGTAGATGAAATAGCTTCTTCATTACCACTACAGGATGTAGTTATTGGCCTAGATCCTGGTCATGGTGGATATGATCCAGGTTTTTTTACTAATGGTGATGATATTAGAGAATGTGATATAGTTCTTGAAATATCGCTTAAGCTTAGAAGGCTATTAGAACAAGCAGGTGCAAATGTTGTGATGACACGAGAAACTGATGCAGATCTTTGGGATTATAGAGATAAAATGGCAAAAAGACATGATTTAGATAATAGGCTACAATTATTTAAGGACCACGAAGTAGAATTAGTTTTAAGTATCCATGCTAATAGTATACCGAGTTCAGTGTGGCGTGGGGCTCAAACTTTCTATTATCCTGATGATGAAGATAGTCGACAACTAGCATGGACTATACAAAATGAATTAGAACGAGTATTAGAAAATACTGATCGTCCGATACTTCCTGGTAAGTATTACATTTTAAGTGAATCAGACTCTATAGGTGCATTAATCGAAGCAGGATTTTTATCTAATCCTCAAGAAAGAAAGTTATTAACTAATCCTAGATATCAAGAGAGAGTTGCATGGTCAATTTATCTAGGTGTTATAAATTATGTTTTAAATGACCAATAAAGTAATACAGGGGGGATATAATTGAAAGCAACAATAATTGGTGTTCCTATGGATTTAGGGCAAAACAGACGTGGAGTTGATATGGGACCAAGTGCAATTAGGTATGCAAACTTAAATAAAAAACTAGAAGAAATAGGAGTTGAATCAGAAGATAAAGGTAATATTCCTGTTTCAATTCCAGAACGAAATGATATGACTGGAAAAACTATCAAATATCCAGAACAGATTTATGAAGCATGTACCTTATTAGCTGAGCAAGTAGCAGATCAAGCACAAGAGGGTTCCATACCTATAGTTTTAGGTGGTGACCATAGTATAGCAATGGGAAGTATTGCTGGTATGAAAAAGGCTAAAGGAGAGATGGGTGTGATTTGGATTGATGCCCATTCTGATTTAAATACTTTTGAGACAAGCCCATCAGGAAATATTCATGGTATGCCACTTGCCTTTTCTATGGGCTGTGGAGAAAGTAATCTAAAAGACTGTTTAGAAAAGGGGCAAAAAGTAAAACCTGAGAATACTGTTTTAATAGGTACTAGAGAGATAGATCCTGGTGAAAGAGAGTTAATAGAAAATACTGGGGTTAAGGTATTTACAATGTATGATTTGGATAAACTGGGAATGAATCGTGTAATGGAGGAAGCATTAGCAATTGTGACATCAGGAACTGATGGTGTACATGTTAGTTTAGACATGGATAGTTTGGATCCAATGGAAGCACCTGGTGTAGGAACACCTGTTAAGGGTGGAATAAACTATCGTGAAGCACACTTAGCAATGGAATTGTTAGCAGAAAAAAAATGCTTGAGCTCAATTGAAGTTGTTGAAGTAAACCCTATTTTAGATCATAGAAATAGTACTGCTAACTTAGCTGTAGAATTGATCGCTTCTGCCTTTGGAGATAGAGTATTATAGTAGATGGCTAATAAATATTAATAAGGTAGTTGGGTGGAGGTAACGATATTTAAATCTTTTATAAAAATCTCACCCAATCCAAAACAAAGAACAATATTAAGTAACAGAGAACTAGAGCAAGGAGGTGAAAACCGTTCCAGGAATGACCTAAGAAGAACAGTCCCTGAAACCACCTTCCTGTAACGGAGATATAATGATTGAATGGATGGTATTATCGCCCCACCCCCCTCTTCTTGTGCCTGAAATCGGAAAAGAAATGATTAGTAAAGTTCAAACAACAAAAGATGGTTTAAAAAAAGTATTTGAAGATGTAACAAATAGTATTGATACATTATTTGTAGTAACCCCGCATGGGTTTGCGAGTAGAAAGAAGATCACTTTTTATAATTTTGATGAAGTTACAGGTAACTTAATTGATTTTGGTGGAGCTAGAAATTTGTGTTTTTCTCTTGATAGGAAGTCAATACTAGATATTAAAAACATTTTGGTAAGTAACAATATAAAAACAACAGCGGTTTCTGATTGTGATATTATTGAAAAATCAGAAACGCTTGATCATGGTTCATATGTGCCACTCTACTATGCTATGGAAAATTTAGAATATAAACCAGAATTAATAATAATGAACCCAGCTTTTGCGGATTGTGATCAAATATGGAAATCAGGTAAATTGATAGCTGATTATTTAGAAAAACTTAATAAGAGAGTGGGTGTGATCATAAGTGGGGATCTATCCCATAGACTAACTAAAAGTGCACCAGGTGGTTATTACCAACAAGCCTTTAAATTTGATAATGAAATTCAAAGAATCCTGCAAGAAGACACATTTAATGATCTAAAGCATATCCCTTTTGAACTACGTGAAAAAGCCGGGGAATGTGGGTATAGACCTTTATTATTGGGTGCAGGAATGTTAACAGATTATGATAGTAGTAAAAAGGTGATGTCATATGAAGCACCTTTTGGAGTAGGCTATCTAGTAGCACGACTATTATGATAGGAGGATATACAATGAGTAATACAGAGAGAGAAACAGCTCTCACTTTAGCAAGAGATAGTTTAACCTTATATGTAAAAGAAGAAAAGTTTATTTTACCGCCTAAAAATTTACCCCAGCTCTTTTACAACCCTAGGGGAGCGTTTGTTTCAATAAAAGATATTGATGGTAATCTTAGAGGTTGTATTGGTACTTTAGAGCCAACAAAAGAAAACTTGGCTTATGAAATAATTCAAAATGCAGTAAGTGCCGGTACAAATGATCCCCGTTTTCCCGAAGTGCTAATTTCTGAAATTAATAAGCTTCAATTTTCTGTAGATGTTATTTCACCCTTAGAATACGTATCTGATACAAACCAACTAGATGCACAAAAATATGGTGTTGTTATTGAAAAAGACTATCGCCGTGGAGTATTATTACCTGACTTAGAAGGTGTAGACACTGTTTTTAACCAGCTTAGAATTGCAAGTCAAAAAGTAGATCTTTCCTTAGATGAACAAGGTATTAAGATATATCGTTTTAAAGTAACTAGATTTAGTGAGGGGTGACAAAACTAAATGAGTTTACCTCCAAACATATATCTAAAAGAAAATGGTTTTATTTCATGTTTAATATGTTCTAGAAGATGCAGATTAAAAGATGGTGAAGTAGGCTTTTGTGGTAATAAAATGGCAAAGACTGTCTCTAATGAGTTGCAGATAGTCTTTCGAGAAGTATCTAAAATTGAAGCTTTTAATATTGACCCTATTGAAAAGAAACCTCTGTATCACTTCTATCCCGGACATTCGGTCTTATCATTAGGACTAACTGGATGTAATATGGAGTGCTTTTATTGTCAAAACTTTAAACTATCTCATGATAGATTGAAGTTTAGGTATTTATATAATGAGAATAATCATTATACACGAAATATTGTTAATATGTTAGATAGTTATAATAAGAATAATCAAATAATAGGTGTTGCTTTCACCTATTCTGAACCGTCTACTTGGTTAGAATTTATGTACCCTATTGCTACAAAAGTAAAAGAGGCGGGTTATAATAATATAGTGGTTTCTAACGGGATGATGTCACAAAAAGCTCTAGATAGTTTACTACCGTTTATTGATGTTGCAAATATAGATGTTAAATCTTTTCAAGAAAAAACATATCATTCATTAGGTGGAAAACTTAAAACAGTCTTAACAACAATCAAAAGGTTATATCAAACAGGGGTTCATATAGAACTAACTTATCTTGTAGTTCCTGAACTTAATGATGATTTAGATGAGATTCGAAACTTTGTTGATTGGGTACAAGATTCAGATGTAAATATACCGATTCATTTTACTAGATATTTTCCGAGTTTTAAGGCATATAATTCACCAACACCATTAAAAACACTTATTAAATCCTATGACATAGCAAAAGATAAACTTAATCATGTTTATATAGGTAATATTTTGAATCATGATTATCAGACTACCTATTGTCCAAATTGCAAATCACCTATCATTAAGCGAAATAACTTACAGGTAGAAAACCAGATAATTAAGAATAGGTGTGCGAACTGTAGAGAATACCTTTATGGTATTTTCCGTTAAAAATGATAAGAAGGATTAAATATATATGATGTAGAATTATTTACGTATGTTGATTGGTGTGTTATAAAAGTTATAGAATGGAGAGTGGCAAAAATGTGGGAGGGAGTCACTGACATATTCTCTCAGATAACTTTGATAGACATAATAGATATTGCGTTAGTTGCCTTTCTTTTTTATAGAATGACTTTATTAATTCGTGGTACGAGGGCAATTCAGCTTTTAAAAGGACTATTAGTTTTACTAGTAGCTATGGTTATTAGTGATAGATTAGAACTTCGTTCAATAAATTGGTTGTTGACTCAGATAATGACCATTGGTATTGTTGCTATACCTATCGTTTTTCAACCAGAATTACGTCGTGCTCTTGAACAGTTAGGTCGTGGAAAGTTTTTTGGTGAGGGCATATTCTCTTCAAATCAAGGAGATGAAAGAGAAGCTACTATTAAAGAAGTTAAGAAATCAATAAAGGTGCTCCAAACTCGAAAAATAGGAGCGTTAATAGTTATAGAACGAGAAACAGGGTTAAATGATATAGTAGAAACCGGAATAAAAATCAATGGAGAAATTAGTGCGGAATTATTGATAAATATTTTTATGCCATTAAGCCCCTTACATGATGGGGCCCTTGTAATAAATAATAACCTAATTAAGGCTGGCGGTTGCTATTTACCATTAACAGAAAAACCTAATTTAGGAAAAGAACTAGGGACACGTCACCGCGCTGCTATTGGAATTACAGAGAACTCTGATGCAATTAGTCTCATAGTTAGTGAGGAAACGGGAGCTATTTCTTTAGCTGAAAATGGAAAGCTCAGTCGGTATCTAGATGAAGATGAGTTAGAAAGTTTTTTGATCAAACTATGGGGTGGTAATGAGGAAAGGTCAAAGAGTTTCTGGCACTGGAGGTTAGGAAATTGACTAAAATATTTTCAGAGAATGGTTTTATTAAATTACTGTCACTCGCGTTGGCAGTTCTTTTGTGGTTATTTGTTTCTAATGATACCGGTGATGTCTCTGTTCGTGAAGTGTCAAAGACATATGATAATATCCAACCTTCTATAAGAAACCAGGATCCAGAATTAATTTTAGTCCAAGAACCTCAACCTGTGTCTGCTACAATTAGAGGTACAAGACCTATGTTAGATCAAGTACAAAAAGATGAATTAATGTTTTATGTTGATTTACAAGACCTTGGACCTGGTGCGCATAGTGTCTCTGTATTATCTAGTATTCCACAGTTTGAAGTAACTGAAATCCATCCACGTGAAGTGGAGGTTGAACTTGATGAGGTAACTGAACAAATTTTCCCTGTTGAACCAGAAATTATTGGACAACCGGATGAAGGACTATCACCTAAAAAAACTATAATAACTCCTGAAAATGTTACAGTTTCAGGAGCTAAATCATTAGTTGAAGAAATTGATAGGGTGGTTGCCTCTTTAAATATTAATGAAGCTAAAGAATCTTTGGAAAAGGGAATAGCAGTAGAAATCTTAAATGATGAAAATGAAATTATCGAAGATGTTGAGGTCTCTCCTGGAATGGTAGAAGTTTCTGTTCCAATGGAGTTTCCACAAAAAGAGGTAGATGTTAATGTTAATATAGAAGATGATTTATCTGGGTATAATTTAGAAAATGTTGAAGTATCACCTGAGGTTGTAACTGTTGGTGGATGGGAAAGTGTTTTAAATGAACTCAACTATATAGAAACAGAACCAGTACAATTGACAAAGTTACTTGAGGAAGAAACTGTTGTGATAAGTTTAAAACAGATAGAGGGTGTAAAAGAATTATCAGAAAGTAAAGTTGTAGTAACTGGTGAACTAGATGAGTTAGAAGAGGTTTCCTTTGATGTACCTTTAGAGCTTTCAGATGATATGACCTCAGATAAAATAACACAAGATTATGTGGAAGTAGTGGTAATGGGAAATCCACAGGCACTAGAAAATTTAGATAAGCAAGATGTGAAAGCTTATGCGCTAAAAGAATCTCTTAATGATGAGACTAGTGAGTTAGAGATAACAGTAGATTTGCCTTCTGATGTAGAGCTTTTAGAAATTAATCCATCAAAGGTTATTTATGACCAAAAAGATTAATAAAATATATTAAAATGTTCAAAAGGAGTGAACTAGATGCCAGAATTATTTGGTACTGATGGTATAAGAGGTATAGCAAATAAAGATTTAACACCAGATTTTTGTTTGAAACTAGGAAGAGCGGCAGGTGAATTTTTAAAAGAACGCGGTGATACTGTTCTAATAGGTAGAGATACTCGTCTTTCAGGAACCATGTTAGAGGCTTCCTTAGCTGCAGGGTTAACTTCTGTGGGTTTAAACGTTGAATTATTAGGAATAGTATCTACTCCAATGGTTGCTTATCTTACAAATAAAAAAGATGTTGCAGGTGGTGCAATGATATCAGCTTCACATAACCCTGTACCTGACAATGGGGTTAAATTTTTTGATGATAAAGGATATAAGTTATCTGAAGATCATGAGATCACTATTGAAGATCTACTTAATAGAGAATTATCACGACCAACTGGTATAGAGGTCGGGAAAATTTCTAAGATAGATAAAGATTATGATGAGGAATATATATTTCAATTATTAAAAAATCACCCATTAGATTTAACTAACTATAAAATCGTATTAGACTGTGCTTTTGGGGCCACGTACAAAGTTGCTCCTAGAATATTTAAAGATCTTGGAGCTGAAGTTATAGCTTTAAACACTCAACCAAAAGGAGAGTACATTAATGTAGAATGTGGTTCAACTGATCCTGAATTAGCTTCTAAAGCAGTGATTGATCATAAAGCTGATCTAGGGTTTTCTTTTGATGGTGATGGTGATAGAATAATTGCTATTGATGAAGAAGGTAATCAGACAAATGGAGATAAAATTATGACAATATTGGCGTCATATTACAAAGAACAAAATAAGCTATCAAATAATATCCTGGTTACAACAGTAATGAGTAATTTAGGTCTAAAACTAGCATTAGAAGAGAAAGAAATTATAGTAAAGGAAACGAAAGTTGGTGACCGTTACGTATTAGAAGAGATGAAAAGAAGTAATAGTATATTAGGGGGAGAACAATCAGGTCATATTATCAATTTACTTGATAATACCACTGGTGATGGAGTTTTAACGGCGTTAAAGTTAATGGAAGTAATAACTTCTAAAAGAGAATCATTAAAAAGTTTAGCTTCAATAATGAAAGAATTACCACAAGTACTTGTAAATGTGAAAGTTTCAGGTAAAAAAAGAGCTAGTAACTCACAAAATGTTCAAAATGCCAAAAATAATGCAGAAAAAAAGCTTGGTGAAACCGGACGTGTATTATTGAGACCGTCTGGGACTGAACCAGTAATTCGTGTGATGGTTGAAGGAAAAGATCGTGAACTATTACATCAGGTTGCAAATGATATAACCCAAGTCATCAAAGAAGAGGCAGGAGAGAATTAATTTAAGGAGGTGGTATTTACTAAAAAAATGCTTAAAAGCGCCAGGACATTTTTCGCTTAGAAAAATGTTGACGAGGTTGGAGGTTAATCGAGTAATCGGCGGATACCTCCCGGTGTTTATCACCACCGTTAAAGGCATATAACAAAACTCGAGATTAATCTCGAGGACAAAAGGTGCTGGGTGATAAGAGACAACAGAATAAAGACATGATCCAGTGAAATTGGAGGGAAGTTAATTATGTGTGGTATTGTAGGATATATTGGATATAAAAAAGCTGTTGATGTTTTACAAAAAGGATTAAAAAAACTAGAATACCGTGGATACGACTCTGCAGGTATTTCAGTTATAGAAGAAGATAATTTAAAGACAGTTAAAACAAAGGGACGTTTATATGATTTAACTGATATATTAGAGAAAGAAAATTTCACAAGTTCAATAGGTATTGGGCATACTCGTTGGGCAACACATGGTAAGCCATCTGATGCTAATTCACATCCGCATCAAGACTGCTCTAATAATATTTCTATAGTTCATAATGGTATAATTGAAAACTACCAATCTTTGAAAGCACAGTTACAAGAAAAAGGTCATACCTTTAATTCAGAGACTGATACAGAAGTAATAGCTCACTTAATTGAAGAGAATTATGATGGTGATATATTAAAAACTGTTATCAATATTCAAGAAAAATTAGAGGGCTCTTATGCTCTAGGAGTCCTACATCAAAAAGAACCTGATAAGATAGTATGTACTAGAAAAGACAGTCCATTAATTGTTGGTGTTGGAGAAAATGAAAATGTAATTGCGTCAGATATACCAGCTATTTTGGATTACACTAGAGAGGCTATTATTCTAGATGATGGTGAGACTGGTTTAGTAAAACAGGATGAAGTTACTATATATGATGAGAATGCTAAAGAAGTAACAAAAGAAACTATGGAAATTAACTGGAATACTGAAGAAGCTGAAAAAGGTGGTTATGACCACTTTATGTTAAAAGAGATACATGAACAACCAAAAGCAGTTAAAGAGACAGTGAGAGGCCGTGTGCAAAAGGATTCAGTGGATCTAGAAGAGTTATCACTTACTAAAGAAGAAATTTCTTCTTTTAATAAAATTGATATTGTCGCATGTGGTACTGCTTATCACGCAGGATTAATTGGTAAATCTTTATTTGAATCCTTAGCACGAGTTCCAGTTGAGGTTTCTATAGCTTCGGAATTTAGGTACCGTGATCCTTTACTGTCAAACAATAATCTTGTAATAGTTATAAGTCAATCTGGTGAAACAGCTGATACTCTTGCAGCTCTAAGAGAGTCGCAAAAAAGAGGAGCAAAAGTTCTAGCTATTACAAATGTAGTGGGAAGCTCAGTTTCTCGTGAAGCTGATGAAGTAATATATACTTGGGCTGGTCCTGAAATTGCTGTTGCATCTACGAAAGCATATGTGACACAACTAGTAGCTCTTTCTTTATTAGCGACTTATTTCGCTCAAACCAAAAAGACAATAACTAGTGAACGTTTAGACCAATTAGTTACAACTATAAACAGTTTACCTGAACATGTTGAAAGAATATTTGAATATGAAGATGAGATTTTAGACATTGCTAAAAAAGTTTCCAAATATGAAAATGCCTTTTTTATTGGTCGATCTTTAGACTGGGCAGTAGCAGAAGAAGCAGCTCTAAAGTTAAAAGAAATATCTTATATTCATGCAGAGGCTTATGCTGCTGGTGAGTTAAAGCATGGAACCCTTGCTTTAATTGTAGATAATGTACCTGTGATTTCCTTAGCTACACAACCTCATGTATACGAAAAAACTATATCTAACTTACAAGAAGTTAAAGCAAGGGGTGCACAGTGTATA
Organism: Natranaerobius trueperi; assembly: GCF_002216005.1. NCBI lineage: Bacteria > Bacillati > Bacillota > Clostridia > Natranaerobiales > Natranaerobiaceae > Natranaerobius > Natranaerobius trueperi. The sequence goes on along the minus strand of NZ_NIQC01000004.1, from coordinate 22,764 downwards.
ACTGTAGTTAATGAAGATGATACTGAAATTAATAATGAATCAGATCAAATAATACGAATCCCAAATATTGATCCATTATTAAGTCCAATCTTGAGTGTAATCCCTCTTCAACTCTTGTCTTATTATGCAGCAGTTGCACGAGGTACAGATGTTGATAAGCCAAGAAACTTAGCTAAAAGTGTTACAGTAGAGTAAAGAATAAAAGAGAAAAAACAGAGTTTGTCCCCGAATAAAAAAAGTGGAAAATGAATAATAAATCAGGAAAATGAATAAAAAAAGTGGAAAACACAGAGGAAGAATTTACAAGTAAAAAATTAGGGGATGAAAAGTGTAAATCTACCCCCTTTAGGTGAATAGAAGTAGCATAAATCTGATCATGATCCTACATGATCCTAACAACCTTGCTGGATCAAAAACTTCACCTACTGGGGGTAGATCTTTTTATTAATAAGTGTGGAGAATATTGTTGATAAACATGGGGATAAACAGGCGTTTTCAAAATAGACTTGAGGATAAGGTGATTATTATTTGCATGTCCTGATGGTGTCTTGAGTTAGTAAATAGTATGTCTTAAAACTTCTCTTACCCCCTGACATATCAGCTTTCATAGATTATACCAGATCCTTTATAATCCTCGTATAAACCCGCATTTTCGGTCGTGCTACCATCAAAATTTTAAGGTAATCACTTCTAACTTACCTACCCTTTCAGGAACATAAGAGACCCTTTAAGCCTATTTAATCAATCCTTTGTCACTCTCCAGTGACTTAGCAACTATGCCCCAACCTCAAATATAATAATCTCACATATCCCCCAAATTTTAATAAAATCATGCTAAAATCTGCCAATAATTTCTCCGAAAATCTCACCCAAAAAATGATTAAGCAACATCACCTAAAACCTACCAAATCACCTAAAATTTAACTCCTGATTTTCCACTTTTATTATTCAAAATTCGCTTTGAGCTGGAAATTTTATGGAACTTTTTAGAATAAATAGGAATAAATTTACTGCTCATTTTCCACTTTTATTATTAAGGAAAATTTTGGGATACCTTGGGAATGGGGGTTTTGGGAGTTGGTATTTTCCACTTTTATTCTCATGTAACAGAGTTGTCCCCCAATAAAAAAAGTGGAAAACACAGAGGAAGAATTTACAAGTAAAAAATTAGGATGTTAAAAGTGTAAATCTACCCCCTCAGGTGAAAAGTGATGCGAAGTAACATAAATGATCATGATCCTAATGATCCTAACAACCTTGCTGGATCAAAAATTCACCTACTGGGGGTAGATATTTTTTATTGATAAGTGTGGAGAATATTGTTGATAAACATGGGGGTAAACAGGCGTTTTCAAAATAGACTTGAGGATAAGTGGTGATTATTAGTGCATGTTCTGATGGTGTCTTATTGAGTTAGTATTTAGTACGTCTTAAAATTTCTCTTATCCCCTGACACATCATCTTTTATAGACTATGCCAGATCCTTTATGATCCTCGTATAAACCCGCATTTTCGGTCGTGCTACCATCAAAATTTTAAGAAAATCACCCCTTATTGAAAACCCTTTCAGGAACATAAGAGACCCCTTTAAGCCTATTTAATCAATCCTTTGTCACTCTCCAGTGACTTAGCAACTATGCCCCAACCTCGAATAAAATAATCCCACATATCCCCCAAATTCTAATAAAACATCACCAATATATTCCAAAATTATCTTTCTATTCGCATCCAAAAAATTATTAAGCAGCATCACCTAAAACCTATCAAATCACCTAAAAATCAACTCCAAATTTTCTACTTTTATTATCAAGGAAAAATTTAGAGTACGTTGGGAATGGGGTTTTAGGAGTTGGCTTTTTCCACTTTTATTCTGAGGTAACAAGGAGAGGGTGAAAATTTTTGTTTTACTATAGTAGTGTTAATTTAGAAGAAATAAAAAAGCGGTGGCCAGGTAAAGAACCACCGCTTAATGATATATTCTTTTGATCAGTACATTCAATATTACAAGTTGTGATTTTTTACTTGAATGGAGAGATAAGATATCAGTTAAACAAGTTTATTTCAACGTTTGATTGATTTTCTAACTCACGTACTGAAATACTTTCCCAGTCAATTTCTGCAAGGCTTTTTCCGCTGATACTTACACTAAACTGTGATCTCCAAATCTCTACTAAATCATCGTCTGTTTCATCCTTAAACTCATCTGTTTCAATAGGAGTATCGACATAAATTATCAATCGATCTATTAAATAATCGATGTCCTGTACTTTACTTAATTCATTTAGTAAGTTCAGAATATCTTTTTCTGCTAAATTCACTAGTTCTTCTCTCGTGTATTGATGTATATTTTCGCCATCTGGTAAGAACTTATATTGAATTTGAGCATAAGGTACGGTGTGGTCGTAAGTCACCCTGTTGATCCCTGATCCACTAGTGTTTTGAATCCAAGGTAATTCGGATTCGCTTTTAGGTGCTGATCCCAGCATATTTACAGCTATTTCCTTCAGTTTGTTTTGAACATCTTCTCGATTAACATTTTCTCTTTCCCTAGATTCTGTTATTTCTGGAGCGTTTTTGGGTATTGTTTGAATATTTCCTTCGGAATCTTGAAAATAAATTTTACCTTCAGCAATATTAAGATCAAAAGACCTGATATCAATAATACGAACTTCTTCGCTGCCATCTTTGTTCATTCTGTAAACGTTATACCAGCCATCAGACTCATTAATATAGAAAATATAATCATTCGTAACATTAATGCTGTTTGAAGGGTGTTTACTGAGTTGCACTTTACTTACACCATCAGTGTTTACTCTAAAGATGCCATCATTGTTTGAATAATATATATCATCATCTACAACGTTCATGCTCTTCACTCTTACATATTAGTTTACTGTGATTGCTACCATCTGTTTGTATTCTATGAATTCCAGGATTCTCACCGTGAGGGTTATAGTAGTAAATCCAATTATCTACAACACTTAAATCTGATGGAAACTCTGCATCTGTAATTTTAGTTTTATTACTACCGTCAGTTTTCACCTTATAGATGGTACCCTCATCCAGATAGTCACTGTAGTAGATGTGATCATCTACTACATTAATATAGTGATCATGATCATCATTAATTAAAGTTTTATCAGTACCATCTGTTCTGATTTTAAATAACTTACCATCATCAGTATCGGCTACCCAATAGTAAACCCAACCATCTAAAACATTAATAAACTCTACAGGTTCATCAACTAGCAATTCTGTACTACCATCAACTTCTTTTTTGTACAAATGCCCATTTTCATTTAGATTGCTAAAAAAGACTTTATCATCATATTTACTAACTATACCTCTATTTACTATGTTTCCTGTTGTATTTCCTCTTTCGGTATTAATTCCTTCTTCTTCGTGACAACGATAAGGATACAACTGTGACCAAATCCGTTAGTGGAATTTCTGAGACGCAAGGAAATTGCTTAATAAATTCGGTTTTCAACCTGAGGGAGCGAAATGGCAAACAAATTACGAAAGCTTTGGGGAAAAAGATAAATTGACTTCTGTGAAAGATTTATTTGCATTTGTAAGTGATAAGCCATTTTTAGAAAAAGTACTTAAACAATTGGACAAAGTGTCACCTTTGGGTGAGTTACATATATGGAAATGAGTTCGGAAGGTGATGTTTTGGGTTCTGTATCAATTACCATGCCTAAAGGTGTTAGCTTAAAATATAAAGAACTTATAGAAATGTATATTAACCAGGTCTCTGCAACGTTAAAAAGGCTCCAAATTGAAAATAAATTAATCAATAAGGCTAATGAAAAGGAGATGATTCTAGATAATATTGAAGCACAGGTGTGGTATTTGAAAGACGTAGAGACTTATGGAAAAGTTAATAAAGCTCATGCGGATTTTTTCGGTGTTTCAAAAAGTGAATTAGAGCATAAAACACTGTGGGAAATGCTGGCTACGAAGAAAGAAGCAGAGATCTGTATAGAAGACAATAAGAGAGTTTTTGAAGAGAAAAGTAAGGTTCTAACGGAAGGGCTAGTAATAAATGGAGGAGGATAAAAAAGACTGTTAGCTATTAATAAAACCCTCAAACTAGATCAAAACGAGGAAGTAGAGTTTGTGGTATGTTATGCAGATGATATTACAGAACAGAGAAAGGCTGAGAAAGATTTTATCAATTTGGTTGAGAATTCCCCAGACATGGTGGTACGTCACGATATTTCTTCAAGACATATTTATGCAAATACGGCTGTAGAAAGGGAATTAGGCATATCAAAAGATTTTTTTCTCGGTAAGACCTAAAGAAGAACAAGAGGTTTATCATGAGTTGTTTGGAAACATTTTCACGGTCGGATTGTACCTGAAATAGATGAGAATGGGGAAGTGAATTCATTACTGGTAGTTACCCTTGATATAACAAAACAAAAGCAAGTCGAAAGTGAACTAAAACAAATGAAAACCCTTTTAGAAGGTAAAAAGTGTTATCAGGTTTATCATAAACGAGGAAAACCCTGTGAACCGTGTCCTTCTATAAAATGTTTAGAGACTGGTAAGGTGGAGATAGAAGAGATAAATGTTCAAGATGGTCATACGGAAGGAGATAATTTAATAATTGAAGCAACAGATGTACTTAAAAATGTATGTAGAAGTGAAGATATTATTGCAAGATGGGCGGTGATGAGTTTGTTATATTACTTCCAAATACAAATCGAAAAACAGCAGAAAAAATTGCTGAACGGATAAAGAATAGGCGAATAGAAGTCAATAATAATAGAATCTGTCTATCATAAAGTATTAAAGTAAAGAGTCTAAATGAGAGTTATTGAGCCATTAAAAAAGGGTGATACATTACCAAGAAGGTAGCTTGGTTTTAACAGAGAAAATTTGTCACAAAGGATGGGCAAACCAAGGAATATGTGCTTATTGTATCTCCAGTGAGAGATTATATCGAAGATGACACCATAATAAAGCTAGAATATATTCTAGAAAAATTTATAAATGGCTATACCAGTAGAAGTTAAAAATGAGAAAGTTGTAGTATTCTTAAAGATGTTACAGCAAGCATAATTATGAATGACGTGTCATTTGGTAATATATGGACATAAAAGACCTCTAGAAGAGACAAACTATAAGGCAGTAACAGATGAATTGACAGGGAGTTACTATAAGAGTTTTATAATGGAGAGGTTTACTGTAGAAATAGTAGCAAGCTAACTAAATTATATTAGATTAATATGAATATGCTTACCTACTAAAGGAGAATATTAGGATTGAAAAGAATTGGGTAGCCAGGTTGGTGAAGAAAGTTTCTGATATGCTTGAGTAACATTAATAAAATGTGTTGCTTTCACAATAGCTGATCAAATAGAGAAGCGTTCAGAAAGAGAAAAGTACTTATATGATGGGAAAACTATACATATAATTTAAGTCTTGGAGAATGTAGTTTGAGTGTATTCAATCTAAAATATATGAAGAACTAATTAAATGTGCTGATAAAAAAGCCAATCAAGCTAAAATTGGTAGATAAATTGTGAATTTTTGTTGTGTCCTCTATTAAAAAACGGAAAATTAATAGAGGGAAATATAGAGTAATTCACAAGTGAAAATACGGCGCGAAAAGTCTAAATCTACCTATTAGGTGTTTTAAATGATCGTCTGTGATCATAAAAGTTCACTATTGGGTAGATATTTTGTAGACAACGGTGTTGATAAATATGTTAATAAATAAGCATTTTAAAGTGGGTTTGAGGATAAGTGATGGTCATTAGCGGTAGTTTTGAGTTGAACTAGAATAATATTAAATAAATATGGATTTTAATACAATACAAATGATACTTTTTATTTTTTATAGTGTTTTTTAAAGATATGGCATCAGTATATTTTCACACCATGAACGTTGGGATGGTAAAGGGTATCATTAAAGAATTTAAAAATTGTTCAGGTAGTCAATTTGATCCTGAATTAGTGGATGTTGATATCTTTCTAGACATAATAGAAAATAATTAATAAAATAATAAGAAAGCACACTTAATATGTTTTTATCTTTTTATGTTTTAGAGAAATTAGATCTTAAAAAAACAGATCTGAACGGTTAATTAAGAAGATGATGGGTTCTATGAAAAAAAGATAGTTATTGAAAATTTGATAGGTAGAGAATCTTTAGAGAAGGAAGAGGTGTTTTATGTGAACATCAGTATATCAAAAAATACTTCTTACGATGTTCAAACCATTTTGAATTCAATAAAAAGTAATATATGTCTATTAGATGAAGAAGGGAATATAGAATATGTGAATACTTTATGGTTATCTTTTGCTAAGGACAATAATGCAGAAATCGAAAAAGTTAGTAAAGGTTATAATTATCTTGAGGTTTGTGATAATGCAAAAGGTAGTGATAAAGATACAGCAAAACAAGTTGCTGCAGGGATACGTTCTGTTATAAATGGGGAAAAAGAAGAATTTGAAATAGAGTATCCCTGCCATTCTCCTTCAATAGAGCGCTGGTATTTAGCTAGGGTAGCACCTTATAGTGATTTAAAGAATACTACTAAAAGAAAAGTTGTAATTTCCCATGATAATATTACCGAGCGAAAAAAGGCAGAAAGGGATTTTATCAACCTGGTTGAGAACTCTCCAGATATGGTGGTACGGCATGATACTACCTCAAAACTTATTTATGCAAATTCTGTCATAGAAAAGGAATTAGGTATATCAAAAGACTTTCTGATTGGCAAAACTTATGATGAAGCTTATCAGAAATTAAAAGGTGAAATAGATATAAATGATCATTTATACCAGCAATTCAAGAAAAAGACGAATTTGATAAAACAATCAGCTCAAACTAAAGAAGGGCAAGAGGTTTATTATGAATTAATGGGAAAACATTTACACAGTAGAATAGTGCCTGAAGTAGATGAAAATGGAAAAGTTAACACTATACTTGTGATCACACGTGATGTAACTAAACAAAAACAAGACGAAAAAAAATTACATCAAACCAAAAATCTCTTAGAAGGTTTATTTGAGAGTATTCAGGACGGAATCAGTGTACTTAATTTTGACTTATCTATTCGTTATACCAATAAAACTATTAAAACTTGGTATGAAAGTGACTTACCTTTAGAAGGTAAAAAATGTTATCAAGCTTATCATAAACGAGAGGTACCTTGTGATCCTTGTCCTTCTATAAAATGTTTACAGACTGGCAAGGTGGAGGTAGAGGAGATAAATGTTCAAACAGATATAGGGGAAATGTGGATTGAACTTTACAGCTATCCATTATTTGAAGAAGGTTATGATGAGCCCACAGGAGTAGTAGAATTTGTTAGAGATATTACAGATAAAAAACAAACTGAAGAGCGAGTGCGATACTTGAGCTTTCATGATACTTTGACAGGTTTGTATAATCGTACTTACTTTGAAGAGGAATTTAAAAGGATAGATGTGGACAGGCAGTACCCTATTAGTATTATTATTGCTGATATAGATGGTTTGAAATTAGTAAATGATGAGCATGGTCATGATGCAGGAGATACTTTAATAATTGAAGCGGCAAATTTACTTAAAAGTGTATGTAGGAGAGAAGATATTATCGCACGCTGGGGCGGGGATGAATTTGTTATATTACTTCCTAAAACTGACTCTAAAACAGTAGAAGACATTGCTGGCAGAATAATAAGTGAACAAATGAAAACTAATAATACTCAAATCAGTTTATCTGTAGGAGTAGCTACGAAAGAAAATAATAAGCAAACTAAAGAACAAGTGTTTAAAAAAGCTGATAAAAATATGTATAAACACAAACAAAACAGAAAAAAGAGAAAGCCAGATTAACTCACTTACCTTCTGTTGCGATTTCGTTAATGGGAAGTATCTGTCTTTCAATAAAAACCTAGTTAAAAAAATGGTGAAAAACTCTAGGATAAATAATAAGTAAAAAAATAGGGCAAAAAAGTCTAAATCTACCCTCTTAGGTGGCTGAAATGATCTTCTGTGATCATAAATTAGTTAACTATTGAGGGTAGATTTTTGTTTATTGACTAGAGTGTTGACAAATATGGGCCAATTAAACCTTTTAAGTCCTCTCAAAATTCCTAGTGAAATGATACTTAATCAGCTTAAAATCCAATAAATCTTAATATATTATACCATTTTAGTAAAGTATTTCTTTTTAATGAAACTTTTTGTTGTTATCTATTGTCTAATTGGTGCACTAACACAAAAGTAAAAAATGAAAGGAGGCTCAGATAGATTTGACAATAGAACTACAAGTTCAAAAAGCAGTGAAAGGAGATGAAGATAGTTTTGTAAACCTAATACAATCGAGAAAAGAAAAAATTTATCGCATAGCATTTTCATATGTAAAAAATAAAGAAGACGCTCTAGATGTAGTTCAAGAAGCAACATATAAAGCGTACATTTCAATAGATAAACTAAAACAACCAGAGTACTTTGACACTTGGCTCGTCAAAATAACTATCAATACTGCAGTGAATTATATTAGATCAAATAAGAAGTACGTTTTTATGGAAGAGAACAAAGAGGTTAGAGATAGTCAATATAATAAAGATGAGCTAGTTGAGATGATAGACTTAAATAATGCTTTAGATGATTTAGAGCAAAAATACAAAGAAATTATAATATTAAAGAGCTTTGAAGGTTTTAAGTTCAAGGAAATATCAGAAATATTAGGCTATCCATTAAATACTGTTAAAACAAAATTTTATAGAGGTTTAAAGAAAATTAAAGATAATCTGGAAGGAGGTTATAATTGTGAAGATTAAACGTAAGCTTCAAAAGTTTAAAGAAGATTATTACAACAGTATTGACATCCCTGAAGAAATTGATGATTATTTAATGAAAGGAGTTGAGAAAGGAATGCATGAAAAAGCTAGAAAAAATCATAAAATTAAAAAGATAGGTATAAGTGTTGCCGCTTCAGTTATGTTGCTTTTTACAGTTAGTATTAATACAATGCCTACTTTTGCAAATGCTATGCATGATATCCCAGTAGCAGGCCAGTTAGTGAGGGTGCTACATTTTAGTGAAGAACCTCAGGAAGGTGGTAAAATTACTGATGGAAGTGACGTAGAGTTTATTTCATTGGTCGAAAAGGACGATAAAGAGCATATAGTAATAAACTTTTCTCAAGACTTAAAAGAAGAGGAGTTTGCAAGTCACTATGAAATTGATCATAGTGAATACCCACACACTTTAGATTTTAAAATTTCAGGTGTTAGAGAATTTTCTGCTGAGGATGAGTTTGAAAAGATGAAAGATGGAAACATGATAAAGGATATATATAGACAAATGACGCTTGACGATTCTATGGTAAGATTTTCAATAACTATGGATAAACCTTTCTCATATCAAGTGACAGAATATAAAGAACCAGGACAGTTAGTAGTCACTTTAGAAGAAAAACAAGAAAGTAAAGAAGACGCTATATATTCAATCAGAAGTGAGTCATATCCTCATGGTGAAAAGATTGGAATAGTCGAAGAACAGATATTTTCACTTGACAATAGAAGGATGCTGAAAGATGAAGATGGAGAATTTTTAATAGAAGTAGACCAGTTTAATAGTAAAGAAAAAGCAGAAGAAAAAAAGAATAGCTTAACAGAAGAATACCCAGTAGTTTCTGATTTTGTGATAGAAAAAAGAGGAACCAGTGATATTCCTAAAAACTATTAAGAATATACTTGTCCTCTAAAAAGCGCGACAAAAACTAAAGAAATTTAAAGTGAAAATTAGAATAATAATTCTAAATCCACCCTTAAGGTGATGATATGATGCTTCTAAGCTGTAGAATATCACCTCTGGGTGGTTTTTTTGTCGATAAATAGAAGTTATGCTAAGCAAAATCACCTCGCAGACGAGTTAAAAACTAGAGTTTTTCGTTGATGGTTAGTTTAAGACTAATGGGGTAGGTTAGTTAAAAGGAACAGATTTTTTGGCACATCATTAGATTGATTTGACACAGCTTATATTTCATGTATATTTTAGATTAGGAACTAATATAATTTCTTAACTTTTACATTGTAATCTTACTCCAGTAAATCAGGATAATAGGGGTATATAGACATAAAAGGAGAATGTGTAATTGAGCTTCAGTCTGTTGAGGCAATAACTTTTTTGAAGGTTTGGCTGTAGTGTTTTAACAGGCATGGTAGTTTATCAGTAAAAAAACAGAAACAAGTTGATAAATAGTAAAATTGTTATATTGAGGTGATTGTGTTGGACCTTCAATTTATTTTAAGAGTGTTGGCTTTTTTATTTATCTTTTTAATAATCACAAAAATAACGAGAATAATAGCAGCGCGTATAGGTGAGGAATTTGGCTTTGCGGATATTCTTATAAAGGTTTCTGATAAGCTTATATATTTTTTTAGAAAATAAATCTGTTGCAGTTCATAGGGAGGTATAGGAGGGAGCGACTTGAACTTTTCAAAAATCAACGAAGATAATAAAAGACTATTAAACATATCGGGATTTTGTTCTTAATAGCGTTCTTTATATATGAACTTCCCCACCGTTCTTATAGTATATTAGAATATATTATTAGACCCGTTAAATTGAATAACGGAGTAATATATTTATCAGCGGTAGTGGTGATTATCTTATTTATTATTGCAATAAAAGGCCTTTTTAATCTTGAACGTTTTAAACATACTAATAAATTGTTGATTATCATAGGTGCGTTCCTATTAATAAGTGTAATGGGAAGTTCTATAGACATAATCAGGACTTCGTATTATTGGGTTAGGGCTAATCCATTAAGTTCAGTAGACTTAGAAAAAGCTAATACTGAGAAGCGGATTGATGAAAAAGAAGTTACCCTGACTTTGAATTTGGAATTAATAGATTATGGTACTAGTAAGCAAGAATTTAAAATTAGGATGTATTTCCCAGAAGAATGGCAGGTTTTTTTCGAAAAAGAGTATTATGATCTAGAACGCCCCCCGTATTTCACATATGGCCATCGTAATGTTAATGATATTCAAGAGGAGATTTCTCTTAAGCTTGCAGAGGGTATTTCTGTTGATGATTTAGTAGAGAATTCTTCTGATCAGATGACTTTTAAATATAAGTTATACGATGATGAGAGTGAAGTCTTGATTAAAGATTACAGCCTTGAAGATTTTGCCTTAACATTGTGGTAATGTAAATAGTAGTTAAGTATTACTAATATAATCGGTGTTAACTTTAAATAAAATCCCTTGACACGAAATCGAAAATAGTATAATTTAAACATAATGAGCGAGAATGATTATCAAACTCAATCATTATGTTTTTTGTGTATGTGATAATAGTCAATTTTCGGTTTAGAAATTCGACAAATAAAAAATATTTGAAAGTATTGAGTGTTAAGAAAAGGGGTGATATTTATTACTTTAAACATATGTGTTAGGTTAAAAAGAATTATAACCAGTAAGTTTGAAAAAGTCATTTCACAGTCATTTGTTGTAGTTTCATTTATGATAATAACATGTAAGCTATACCAAAGAGTTGTAGCAAGAGAGATAAGCAAAGCCGAAATTTCTTCTAATGATAGGGTTCTATTGATTGGTGGAGGTGCACTCCCCTATACGGCAGTTTTAATTAATAAACTTACAGGAGCTAAAGTTGATGTGGTAGATAGTGACACTCATGCATATCAATGTGCAAAGGCATTACACGAGAAATATTATCGAGACTCGTATTTTCCTTACTGCATGTGTGGTAAAGACTGTGAGTTTGAAAGATACAATGCAATTTTAATAGCAAGACAAATTGAAAAAAAAGATGAGATTATTAACCGTATTGTAAATAAGTCAAGGGTAAATACAAAGGTTATTGTGAGGGATGAAAACAATCTCCCTGTATTTTTACCAGATAAAGATTCATTGTTAGTTCTATGATAATCTTTAATTTGTGGTGTAAGAGAAATCATAAACAATGACAAATTATTTTTAATGTATTTAGTGATAAGTTGGTAAATACTTTTTGGTATAGTTTTCAATACCAAAAAAACCACACTCAAAGTGATAATTCATAGTCTAAATTATATTAAAATTAACCTCTGCAGAGTGGATTTCTTGTTGATAGGTATGAAACCAGTCAATACTCATCATAATATTTGTCGGGTCGAGATGCTAGCCACAACAGTAAACTTAAGGGCCATGAAACTAAAAAAACCAGGAAAGCTATTAAACAGCCTGACTTCCCACGTTGTTCAGCATATTTAAAGACCCAAATTAAACTTAAAACTAATAATCCTATAAACAAAAACAAAAGAAAAGCTTCCAATAAAGTTCCTCCTATCCCGTCATTTATGGCTATTACACTTATTATTTTTTTCATTTTGTTGTTTCAATTTCAAGTATTTTTTATAAAAACTAATAACTCAAATTAGACGGGGATAGGAGTTTTAAGTATTTAAAAGGTGTTTTTTTGATCCTATCTATATTTATGGTATGTTTTATTCACCATTTTCATCATCCTCTTCTTCTTCTTCACCGTTTTCTCTCCCAGCTCTGTTAAGTGCATCCTGTACCGCATCTTTCCATAATTCCGAGCTTTCAGTAGCTTCAGAATATGTATCTACTTCATGTGAATTTTCTTCTTCAAACCTTTCTGGCATTTCATCTTGAGCTTCGTGGAATGGCTCCCACTCGTAGTCATCATCTTTAAATTCATATTCATTATCTTCTTCATCAGCTACCTGCACTTCTTCTAATTGTACTTCTTGGATCTCATCGTTTTCAAGGGTGACCCATGTGATACCCCAGCCATCTTCGCCTTCTTCTGATATCCCCATAAAAGTTCCATCAAATGGTTCCGTTTCTCCTTCAGCTCGTTGTATCGCTTTTTCAACAGCTCCCATAGCTTTATTTGAAGTGGCTGTGGCTTCACTATAAGCTTCGATATCAGCAGAATCTGCTTCTACAAATCTATCCGGAAGTTCTTGCATTGCTTCATGAAATGGCTCCCAGCCATAGTCGTCCCCTTTGGTAATACCTTTATCTGTGTATTCTTCTAATTCTACATCTGTAATTTCATTGTCTTCAAAAGTTACTTCAGCGAGTACAAACCCACTATCATCAGCCTCTGACGATGCATGGTATGTACCCGTTATTCCTTCACCGTTATCAGCGACACTATTATCACCATTTGGGTCATTATCTTCATCAGGTTGACAAGCAATTAAGCTAAGCATTAACATTGTAACTATTGCAACTATTAGTATATTTTTATGCAATTAAATCCCTCCATTTGTTGTGATTCCATTTTTAATATTCCTTTTTTAAAAACTGATATGCTATTAAAAAAATGGAATAAAAAAGCTTGTCGATAGTTTAGTATAAGCTAGACCTTCGACAAGCAAAGGGTTGATTCTTTTTAGTATTATAGGGCTTTTGTTGTACTAGAGTGTCATATTCAAGTACACTAAATAAGTGATGAGCTTATGAGCTGTTTAAATTGTTTTTCTTATTATAAGTCATTTTTAAGAGAAGCTCTCATTGAATAGCGTCCTTCACTTCATGTTTGATATAAGAAAGTTGATGTTGAGTTACAGGATGAGCTGAAGGTACAACTACTAAACGAGGGTTAATTCTTGCACCTAGTTCTTTATGCTCTTTTTTGTTCTTGGTTGTTGCCTTGTTTGCATTGAATGCTTATTTTAATGACTGGGCAGATTAGTATCCAAACCAGCGGTCTGTAAATTAAAGTTACTATCATGGGGTTTCTGAGGATCCTTATTACTTTCAGTAAATTTCATTCCTGAATCACTCACAATTTTATCTCTATTATGATCTAGTTTGAAATTTTTTATTATATATTCATATTTGACAAAGAAGTAGAAATTATTCAAAATAAAGGTGTTATGAGGAAATAGTTAGGAGGAATAATAATGGACGAAAATATACTGAAATATATTAGTGGATTTATTACTCTAGATAATGAAAATTTAAAATTAATAGAAACAGAGGAGAAACAAAGAGATGATACTCAGCCTAGTATTGAATTAGAAATAGGGAAACTTTTAGGTTTATTAGCTAGGCTAATGGATGCAAAAAATGTTTTGGAATTAGGAACTTGTCTTGGTTATTCAACTATTTGGTTAGGTGAAGCAGTTAAAAGTACTAATGGAAAAGTACTATCTATTGAAAGGGGCTCTAAATTATATCAAGATGCGAAAAAGAATATAGAAAGGGCAAAATTAGAAAACTATGTTGAACTCTTATTAGGTGATGTATCCCAAGTAATTTATGATTTACAAGGTCCGTATGATATTATTTTTCAAGATTCGCAAAAATCTCTATATCCGAAATTACTAGATAAAACAATTGAGCTAACTAAACCCGGAGGGTTAATAATAGCTGATGATACTTTATTTAAAATAAAGGGGGCTCCCAGAAATTTGGGAGCCTCAATGGATGAATACAATAAACTAGTATTTGATGATAATCGACTTTATAGTACTATTCTTCCTGTGGGAGATGGTGTCACTATTAGCTATAAGTTGAAGTCGTAAAAAACTCACTAGAACTTTTGTTAAGTGCGAGTAAACTAACAGCTATCATTGTGATTAATCCCTCTGGAGCTAGAAAAGTTGTATTATAGATTAAAGAATACATAAATTCACTTTGGCCTTCCGGAGCATATTCCCCAAAAAACACCAATCCGGAAGTAAAATGAGCAACGAAACGTGCTAAAGTTCCAACAAGTATTCCATAGACTATTGGCGGAACTTTATTATCACTTTTATTAACCCAAGATGCAAATATACCTGCTAATCCTAAACTTGCAAATGCCACTGGATAATCGAGAAGATATTGAACCCAATGAATAGCAGTTGCACCGGTAGCCAAACGTAAGAGCCCATAGCCAGCTCCTGCTAGTATACCTGACTTTATGCCCCATCTGAATGCCATAATAACGATTGGTAACATTTCTAAACTAACTGATCCGCCATAGGGCATTTGGAATAATTTGAACATGTTCAAAATTAGTGCGAGAGCTAGAGCTACCCCAAGCTCAGCTATCATTCTTACATTTGTTGATGTGTTAGTCATGTAAATACCTCCTAATAAAAATTAATATATAATACAAAAAGCGCAATTCGTAGCGAATTGCGCTTTTAGCGTACTAATGGCCATAAGATATAGGTTATACGTGGCCTGTATACTAAAAGCCAATTCCCTACGCCGGTATTACCCAGGTCAGGTTCAAGGGTAGGACCTTGAGTCCTTCTCAGCCGATTTTCGGCACCCCTATTGGCTTTTCATTATTTTTTGTTCAATTCTTATAATAACAGATTATTACATTTTCGACAAGTACCATTTACATGTGGACAATTCATATTTTAGTTCAAAAACTCTAGTCTGATTTCTAATAGTGCTTTGACATGTATAAACAAACATTTTATTACCAGCAAGTTTTTCTTCTTCTACAGATATAATTTTTTCTATACGAATAACTTGTTTACTTCCCTCTTTAGTAGAAATGCGATACCTTAAAGGTTTTGGTATGTCGTTATCTGTAAACCATGCAATCATTTCTATCGGTTTCATGATAATTTTCATATTATACTCTCCTCTACAATAAGCTTGACATCATAGGATAATCCTCAACAGTATCAACTCCACCTGAAAAAGGAGGTATTGATGAATATAAAAAAGAAGAGCGGATTATTGAAGTTTCACCATGTTTATCTCTGATTTGATCTATAACCTTATCAAGATTATGAGAACTAGAGTGATAATCAAATAAAGAATACTGATAAAAATCATTATTTGATAGAGATGATAAAGAAACTCCCATGTGTCTAATTGGTTCTCCTTGCCATAACTCTTCAAAAATTTGTTTAGCTACTTTAAATATATCTAGGGTTGAATTTATTGAGATAGATAACTTTTTTTGTTTAGAATACATATTAAACTGATCATTTTTTATAGATATAGAAATTAGTTTTGTAGATTGATTAATTTTACGAAGTCTAGTTGCTACTTTCTCAGTTAGAGATAATAATAAAAGTTCTGCTGTTTCCCTTTCAGTAATATTTCTTGGTGTAGTTGTTGAGTTACCTAGACCTTTAATGGGAATTCCTTCGGATCGTACAGGGGATTGCTCGATTCCATTTGCATAATTCCATATTAATAAACCATGACTTTTTAACCATAGTTTTAATTTTTCACGCGAGGTGTTAGCTAGTTCACCAATAGTTGAAATACCTCGATCACGTAATTTCTTTTCTGTTGCTTTACCTACCATAAAAAGATTATTAACAGGCAAAGGCCATAATTTCCTAGAAAGATCGCCTGGAAATAATGTATGTATCTGGTCAGGTTTTTTAAATTCAGAGGCCATTTTAGCTAAAAGTTTGTTAGATCCGATCCCGATATTTACAGTGAACCCTAATTCATTTTTAATGGATTCTTTCATTTGTTGTGCAGCTTCTAGATAATGTCCATGGTGGTTTTCCATATTAGTAAAATCTAAGAAAACTTCATCGACAGAATAACGCTCGATTATCGGAGAGTAATTTGTCAAAAGTTCAACCATAGCGTTACTACATTGAAGATATAATGAATAGTTCGGAGGAACAATTAATAGATTAGGACACTTTTTACAGGCACTGTTTAGAGTTTCACCAGTTTGAATATTGTATATGTGTTTAGCAGGAATAGATTTTGCTAGTACAATACCTTGGCGCTTATCACTATCACCACCAATAACCGATGGCACAGTTCTAATATCTAACTGTTCTCCTTTTTGTAGCCTTGAAGTTGCTTCCCATGACAAATAGGCAGAATTAACATCGATATGAAAGATTGTTCGAGAACTCATTTGTTGACCACCTCTAAAATGATTATACTAGAACAAACGTTCGAGGTAAAGTCATGATTAAATAATTTAAAACATGTCAACCATAACAAGAATGAAGGTTGACAACAATTTTGCTATATAGTAATCTGTAAAATATGGAAGTTATTAAAACCTGAAAGGAGCATTAATATGAGTAAAATGAGTATTAAAGAATTAGCTCTAATAGCTTTATTTGCTGCTTTAACTGCAATTCTCGCCTATGTTTATTTACCTATTCCCATCAGCCCTGTCCCAATAACTGGACAAACTATGGGAGTTATGCTTGCAGGTGCATTATTAGGTGCAAAGAAAGGGTTTATTAGTCAGATAGTATATCTATTAATAGGGATAGCAGGTTTTCCGGTGTTTGCAGGAGGCTTTGGAGGAATTACTACTCTTGTAGGCCCTACTGGAGGGTATCTGTTGTCATATCCTTTTGCAGCCTATATTATTGGAATTTTAGTTGAACGAGTTGAAAATAAAATTGGATTTCATTATTGGACACTACTAATCTCAACTTTAACACTAGGTGGAATGATAGTTATCTATATACCCGGTGTGATACAGATGGCTTTAATTACTCAAATTCCTATCAGTTTAGCTATACTTGAAGGAGTTGTTCCGTTTTTAATTGGTGATATTGCAAAAGTAATCGCAACTGCATTTGTAGTAAGAAGTTGTCATGCTCTAGCTGTAAAAGAACGGTTTTCATTATAATAGAAATATTAAACACACTTCTTGTTGAAGTGTGTTTATTTTTTAATATAAAATTTTGAAATTAATATGGTTAGTTTGATATATTATAATAGTGTAGAACATCCATAAAAAATTTGGTAAAAGTGAGGGGTTAGATGACCAAGTACGTTTTTCCAACAGAACCGAAAAAAAGAGTTGAAGTAGTAGATATTATAAGAGGTTTTGCTTTATTTGGGGTATTACTCGTAAATATGACGTTATTTAAATCAACTTTATTTTATTTAGAAAAAACGCCAGGAGAGTATGTAGGAGAGTTAAATATTCTCTTTGCTTGGATTATAGAACTATTTGCGGAAGGGAAGTTTTATCCCATTTTCTCGTTTTTATTTGGTTTAGGATTTTATTTTTTTACTACGAGGGCTAAGAAAAAAGGATTAAATGTAGTATCTCTTTATCGGAGAAGAATTTTAGGACTGTTTATGTTTGGAATAATTCATTTAGTGTTTATATGGTCAGGAGATATTTTACATTTATATGCTATTGGTGGCTTAACTTTATTATTATTTAATGATTTTAAAATAACAATTATAAAAAAGTTTATCTTAGGTTTTTTTGTTCTAGCCATATTAGTACAAGGTGGATTATTTCTTTCAGAGTCATTAATTATTGAAGATCAGATTGATGCGGAAGTAGATCCTTTAGAAGAAAGAAAGATGCTAAAAATACAAGCTTTAGAAGTTTATCAAGAAGGGAGTTTTAGTGAAATTCTTAGTTTTCGTGTTCAAGAGGAGTTGCCATTTGTTTTGGCTAATGTTTTAATAAGTATATCTGATATTTTGTTTTTATTTTTACTGGGAATGTATGCAGGTAAAAAAGAAATTTTTTATAATATAAAAGAGAATATTTTTATATTTAAAAATGTTTTAAAGTGGGGAGCTTTAGTAGCAATTCCAGGGTTAATTGTTTATGTTTTAATTCTACAGGATGTAATATTACTTCCTCGAGAACTTAAACTTCCGATACAAGAAATTGTTTTTTATGTTTATTCAATTGCTTTAGCATCAGTATACATATCAGGTATTGTAATATTATCGCAAAAAGAGAAATTTTATAATTTACTGCACCCATTGTCATATGTTGGTAAATTAGCTCTAACAAACTATTTAACTCAATCTATTATTAGTGTTTTGGTCTTTTATGGTTATGGTTTAGGGTTATTTGGGAGAGTTTCGCTTTTTATAGGTGTTGTAATAACAATATCTATATTTATACTACAAATAATATGGAGTAAGCTTTGGATGACTAGATTTAAATTTGGACCATTTGAATGGCTATGGCGAAGCTATACATATGGAGAATTACAATCAATAACAAAGTAACTACCTGAAAGGGTGATGGAGAATGCTTATAAGACAGGGGGTTATTTCTGACTTTGAAAGGTTAAATTGGGCGTGGAGAAAAGATAATATACCAACTCAAAAAATCTTTAAGGATAGAATTTTAGAAGGTAAACAAGAGTTTTGGGTAGTAGAATCTTCTGAACATGAAGAATTATTAGGAGAGTTTCACATTGTCTGGAACTCTTTTGATCCATATGAAGCTGATGGCCTATCTAGAGCATATATATGTGCATTCAGAATACATCCTGAATATAGAGGCCAAGGATTAGGTAGAAAATTAAAGGATAGAGTTTTACAACGTGTTAAGGAAGCGGGTAAAACTCAAGTGACTATTGGAGTTAAGAGTGATCGCCCTGAAATAAGAGAAATGTATAAAAAATGGGGTTTCACAGAACTTATAAAAACAAAGGATGTTGATCATCATAATTTTGATAGTTATGGAAACCCAAACTTTGTAGACAATTCAATTGAACTATATTTAAAATATTTAATTAATTAAAAAAAGGATGGTATGTTATGGAGCATTATGAATTAATAGCTACTTCTACTTTTGGGATGGAAGCACTAGTTAAACAAGAAATTAAGGATTTAGGCTATGACATTATTTCTGTTGAAAATGGGAAAGTAACTTTTAAAGGAGATAATGAAGCAATTTGTAGAACTAATCTATGGTTAAGAACTGCTGATAGAGTTAAAATAAAAGTAGGTGAGTTTAAAGCTACTTCTTTTGAGGAATTGTTTGAAAAAACAAAAGAACTTCCATGGGGTGAGATACTACCGCCAAATGCAACTTTTCCTGTTGAAGGGAAATCTGTTAAGTCACAATTATATAGTGTTCCAGATTGTCAAGCAATTGTAAAAAAATCAGTAGTAGAAAGCTTAAAACAAAAATATAATAAACAATGGTTTGACGAAGATGGTCCACTTTACAAAATTGAGATAGCTCTCTTAAAAGATACTGCAACTTTAACTATAGATACCACCGGAGCAGGATTACATAAACGAGGATATAGAGCTTTGCAGAGCTATGCACCTTTAAAAGAAACTTTAGCTGCAGGACTAATTTTATTAGCACGTTGGTGGCCAGATACTGCGTTAGTTGATCCTTTTTGTGGTTCTGGAACAATTCCGATAGAGGCTGCGATGATAGGTTGTAAAATTCCCCCAGGGTTAAAAAGAGATTTTACTGCCACTTCTTGGCCAAATATCTCTAATAAAACTTGGGAACAAGCTAAAGAAGAAGGTATGGAAATAGCTCAGTTTGATAAGAAATTAAAGATAAAAGGTTATGACATTGATGATAATATGGTACAACTTTCAAAAGAGAATGCAAAAAAAGTATTAGGTAAAAATACCCTAGAATTTCATACACTTTCAGTTGAAGATCTTACTTCTAAAGAAGAATACGGGAAAATTATTTGCAACCCACCATATGGTGAAAGACTAGGTGAAGAACCAGAAGTTGATGAATTATATCGTGAAATGGGTAAAGTATTTAGAAAAAGACTTCCTAGTTGGTCATTCTATATATTGACTGCTCACAATAATTTTGAAAAACTGTTTGGTGAAGAAGCAACTAAAAGACGTAAACTGTTTAATGGTCGAATTAAAGTAGATTATTACCAATATTTTGGGCCAAAGCCACCCAAACAAAGATAATATGTTATTAGAACTTTTTATGAGAAATAATGCCTCCCTAAGAGAAAATAGTCTAGGGAGGCCTTTTATGTTTTAAGACCCATAGTAATAATATGGGTCTTAAAACATTATTCAATTTTATATAACACATCTACACTAGCATCAAAAGTGACTTCTCCTGGTTCTGCAGCTAAACCAGCAGTACCATAAGCATCCATTTCTGCTTCTTCTAGTGCTACTGATCTATCAGAAGAGAAATCAATTTCAGTATAACCTATGGATGTGCTCCCTTCGTTTACTTGCCTAGCATCCCCCAGTGACTTTTTGTAAAATGCTGCAATTCTTTTTGCTTTATTCTTTGCCTTTTCCATAGCTTTATCTAGTGCTTTTAGTTCATACTCTTTTTCACTCTCAACTCCGTATTCGAGGGATATAACATTGTTTACGCCTTTTTCTACACCAGCTTCTAAAATAGGTCCTACTTGTTCTAAATCTGTTACAGTGACATCAATTTGGTTTGAGACTTCGTATTCAGGGTCTTCATCATCTTCAGGATGTACATATTGTTGACCGATACTATATTGTCCAACTTTAATATCTTGTTCATCTAATCCTATATCGTGTAAGGTATCTACAACCAATTCCATTTTATCAATATTCTCTTCTTGAGCATTTCTTACACTTTCAGAACTAGTTTCAACACCAAGTGTTAGATAAGCTAAATCAGGTTCAACTTCTACAATCCCCTCACCCTTGACAGTTACTATACTGGTTTCTCCGTTAAGATCTAATACTTCTTCTTCGATAGCATAAGAAGTTACAGGTGAGAAAGCTAACATTAATCCAATAGCCATAACAACTCCCATGGTTAAATTAGGTCTAGACTTTTTAGATAACATTAAATCAACCTCTCATTAAAAGTTTCTATTTTGTAGGACGAACCTGTTCTTTAAAAGTAATGAAAACAAAAGTATTTTTACATATTTTTCATACAAAATAGCTATTACATCACATGTCGCACTAGTGAAAGAAGTCAGAAAAAAGTAGATCCAAGTATTAGAAAAAGTAGTTCGCACGAATATATGAACAGTCATTATAGTAGATTATATATAGGAGAGAATACGACTTTTCTATAGAATGAGGTAGAATATAATCGTTATAGAAAAAGTTGCCAAGAATCAATTTGTAATGTATAATATTAGTAACTATTTATATTATGAAAAATGAGGAGGCTAATTTATGATACCTGAGAAGCTTTTAGATAAGTTAAATGAACAAATCAAGCATGAATTTTATTCCGCTCATTATTATCTAGCCATGGCTGCTTATTGTAAATCAGAGGATTTAGATGGTTTTGCTAATTTCTTTATGGTGCAAGCTGAAGAAGAACGATTTCATGCTATGAAGTTTTTTAATTTTATTGATGAGCATGGAGAAACTCCTGTTATTACAGGATTTGAAGACCCAAAGAATGACTTTTCTTCATTACAAGAGGTTTTTGAGCTATCATTAAAACATGAACAACATGTGACAAAGCTAATACATAACTTAATGGATATTGCTCAAGAAGAAAGACACCATGCATCAATTAGCTTTTTACAGTGGTTTGTAGATGAACAGGTAGAAGAAGAGTCTTCTATGGATAACATTTTAAGTAAAGTTAAGCGTGTTGGAAATGATGGTTCTGGTATTTTAATGCTAGATCAGGAACTTGCTCAAAGGACATTTACTCCACCTAATGAAGGAGAACAAAATTAGTATTAGTTAAAACCTGTAGTTATATAACTACAGGTTTTTTTAGTTTGCCCTGCATGGGCGGTAGCTAGGCGGTGAAAGTCCGCTACAGGCTTGGTGGCAGGAACTGTTAGCAAATGGCAAGGGCGTCCATCGTGAGGTGGAGTCTGAAGGAAGCCTAATGCAAAATCTCGGTCTGACGAACAGAAACCACATACAAGGCATATTTAGAGCGGACAAGTGTGCTGAACAACACAAAATCCGATACCACCCGAGCTCTACGGTGTAAATGTGGCAGATATATGAGAGGAAAGTTACCGTTCTTAACAGGGGAGGTCTTACGGGGGTTGCCGACAAGAGGGTTTAACCAACAACCCACAGCGACAAATCGTGCAGTGATGCACGGTTGAACCGTAAGAAGTCAGCCGAGGTCATAGTACCG